>WFTO01000118.1 GCA_015485435.1 Anaerolineae bacterium
GCTGACTGGCGACGTTTCTTTCATGCGCACGATATCATCTTTGATGGACATTCGCACAATGTGAGGCCGATGCAAAACGCCTCCCGCGGCGATGGCGGCTACGGCATTTGCCATCTGCAACGGGGTTACGCTGATGCCCTGACCAAAGGAATTGGTGGCGAGGTTGCCTGGAGCCCAACTGGGCGTGTCGGGGCCATTGACAATGCCTCCTGCCTCATAAGCGAGTTCGATGCCGGTATTGACGCCAAAGCCGAATCGGGCGACGGTTTTATAGAAATCGTCTGCGCCCACATCGCGGGCGATTTTCGCTGTCGTGACATTTAACGACTGGGCCAGAGCCTGCTGGGCAGTGACTTTTCCGCGTCCTTTGCGATCCCAGTTCTGGATCACTTGTTCATAATATTCAAACTGGTTGGTGTCTTCGTAGATGGTTTCGGGGGTGATGACGCCCTTGTCGAGAGCTGCAGCGAAGGTGATTAGCTTGAAAACGGAACCTGGTTCGTAGATTTCACTGATAGCGGGGTTGACAAAACGTTCTGGCTGGGTGTTGGGATAGTCATCGGGGTCGTATGTGGGATACCCTGCCATCGCCAGAATGGCGCTGGTGTTGGGGTCCATGATGATCACCACGCCGCTTTCGGCTTTGTAGGCGTGGATGGCCTCCTCAAGTCTTGTTTCGGCGATGTATTGCAGTGAGCGGTCCAGGGTCAGGATGAGATCCCGGCGTGCGGGGGAGGGAATAAAGGGGGTGTCGGGAAGGACCTCTCGGGGCGCGCGCTCGCCCAATACCTGTTCCAGTTGCAGATCGGGCATTGGGCGGATATCTTTTGTCGGTGCCAGAAGGAAGCTATTGAAATATTCTTCGATCCCATAACGGCCCTGGTTATCTAGGTTGACAAACCCCAACACATGCGCGGCCATGGTTTTTTCTGGATGAAATCGAGTGGGATAGATATCCACGCCAATGCCCCTCAGGCTTTTGTCGCGTAGCATGGCTTCCCCAACCTCTGGCGGCACATTTCTGGCTAATGGGAGGTATTTGCTTTGTGGGTTTTTGAGGAAACGTTGAAGTAGCTCCTCCTCGGGCATGTCAAGATAGGACGCGACTTTCGCCGCGATCTGGGGCATATTTTCTTTTTCCATCCCATAGGGCGAAGCGACGACTTCGTAACGGAATCCCTGCATGGCCAGAGGGTGCCCTTGGGTGTCGACTATGGCCCCACGTAAATTTAATTTGTCACTCACCGCCTGGGGCGATTGTTCTGGTGCGGTTCCGAATAATTGATGTCTTACCAATTGCAGCGCCAGCACGCCGCTCAACAGCACCATCATCCCAAAGATGATATAGATACGCTGTTCAGGGGTGAGTCTTTGGCGCGTTGGCGCTGCCTTCTCCTCTTGAAGGGCGGTTGCACCTGGTGAGAGATGGTGGTAGACGCGCATGGGTTAGCGTTTGGCTGCGACGAGTGGCGTGGCTCCATCTTGGGAAACCAATGTGCCGTTGTCAATTTTGACATACCGGATCTGCGCAGTTGTAGGAGGGCGATATCCTGCGGCCCGAGCCCGTTGCACAATCTCCTCCATGCTTTGGGCTTCGGCATACTGTTGCAGTTTCATGGTCAGCAGCCGTTGTTCTCGGGCATATTCCTGTTCTGTTCTGCGGATATCTAACTGCACCTGGTAGCGAACGGAAGCCTGATAGACGTAGAGGCCCAATAAAATGGTAACACCGGCGATCACCAGCAACGCCAGAAGCGCACGATGAAAGCGAATGCCCGCGTAGTGGGCGGCTAGTGGTTGGGCTTCTGGTGAGATAGCGTTGTGTTGAATAACCATCTTACTCCTCTCCTTTTAGAGTCCGACGTCCAAAGAAACCTGTGGTCAGTCCCGCCGTGATTCGACTATCGGAAGTTAATGGCTTGCTCCGATTTGCACCGCGACGTCTAACCTCAGTCTGCCGGCCTCCGAACGCTGCTTACCAGATATACCCTTTTCCACGCTTCGGAAATTAGCGTGTCACCATGCGCGCCGCCCGCAAGCGGGCGCTGCGGCTACGGGGGTTTTGGTTGATTTCGTCGGGGGACGGAGTGACGCCCTTGCGATGGATCAGCTCGATCTGAGCTTTGTGTCCACAAACGCAAATGGGCGTGTGCGGGGGACAGATGCAGTCGCGGCTTTCTTGACGGAGAAAGTATTTGACGATGCGATCTTCGAGACTATGAAATGAGATGACGACAAGGACGCCGCCCGGTTTCAATAAGTCAAGCGCCTGGGGGAGCGCCGCTTCAAGTGCGCCTAATTCATCGTTGACATAGATGCGCAATGCTTGAAATGTGCGGGTGGCTGGATGACGTTTTGCTTTTGGGTTGCGTCCGATAGCTTGAATGACGATGTTTGCCAGCTGTGTGGTGGAGGAAATGGGCCGATTGGCGATTATCTTGCGGGCGATCCGCCAGGAGCGCCGTTCTTCTCCATAGCGATAAAGGATATCTGCCAGTTCTTGTTCATCGAATGTATTGACAACGTCTGCGGCGCTGAGTCCCCTGGTCGGGTCTAATCGCATATCCAAAGGGCCTTCTTGCATGAAGCTGAAGCCCTGGTCGGGGGTGTCGACATGATAGGAGGAAACGCCCAGGTCAAAGAGGATGCCATCGACTTCGGTAAAGTTGTGCGCTCTGGCGATCTGGCCGATTTCTCGAAAGTTGGCGTTCACCAGGATGGCCCGATCACCAAACGGAGCCAGTCGTGTGCGGACCCGTTCAATGGCCCGTGGATCCGCATCGAGTCCGAGGAGCCGCCCCTGTGGCGATGACGCCCGGAGAATGGCTTCTGCATGTCCACCGCCCCCCAAGGTGGCGTCGATATAACGTCCACCAGATTGAGGGGCGAGGATATCCAACGCCTCCTTGAGCAACACAGGAATATGTTTGGGTTCGGGCACGTTTTCAACTTTGCAATGAGAGCTAGAGAGATCAGGGATGACGTAACGTGAAGGGGAGCGAATGTTTTGTTGTAAGCCAGAATACCTGAAAGCGCATCGATCGTTGTGTTATAATCTTTTTAGATGTTCAAATCTTCCCAATCTTCCTGAATTTCTTCGTCATCCAGCTCTTCCTGATGCCGTCTCCAGCGTTCGGCATCCCAAATTTCGATATGGGTGTCTACGCCGGCAAAGATGACATCACCTGTTAATTCAGCGTATTCCCTGAGATAGCTAGGAATGTTAATGCGTCCCATGCCGTCGGGCTTCACTGGCGCTGCATTGGAAAAGAAACGCCGTTTGTATTTACGGGCTTTCGCCGAAGTCAGGTTCAAATTCTGCATGCGTTCCCGACGTCGGTTGAATTCCCTTGCAGGCATGAGCAGCAAGCATTTTTCAATACCTTTGGTAATGAAGGCCGCTTCAGCGCCTAGTTTTTCCCGAATGGGGGCGGGAAGGATCACCCGTCCCTTTTTATCAAGCCCGCGTTGGAATTGGCCGTAAAAACTGCCAGCGGACACATCCTGCTCGGGTGATGGTTGAACTGTCATAAAGAGACGCTGCCACTAATTTGCCATTTCTTGCC
>WFTO01000119.1 GCA_015485435.1 Anaerolineae bacterium
AGACCGGCGCCCGCGCGCGGCGTTGATGTCCTGGTTGCAAGCCATGGCCCTTTATCCCGATGAAGGCGCTTCTTATGTCGCTGTACTGAACGTGGATTTGGCCCAGGTCGAACCGGCTGTAGCGCGCCCCCATAGTCCCGACAATGTCACTATCCTGTCTCAAGTGGTTGATACTCCCATTGATCAGGCCTTTTTGGGAACATGCACGAATGGACGTCTGCAAGATCTTGCGGCGGCCGCAGCGGTCTTGCGTCGACCTGATGGCTCTGTCCGTCATGTCGCTCCGGGCACGCGATTCATTGTGATCCCGGCCAGCAATCAAGTCATGCAAGAAGCCCTGGCTCAAGGTTACATTCAAACCCTGGTCGAAGCCGGTGCCATGATCGGCGCTCCAGGTTGTGGTCCCTGTATGGGCAATCACTTCGGCGTTCCCGCACCTGGCGAACGGGTGATAAGCACAGGAAATCGCAATTTTCGCGGTCGCATGGGCACCAAAGAGAGTGACGTTTATCTGGCCAGCCCAGCTGTGGTTGCGGCCAGCGCTGTTGCCGGAAAGATTGTTCATCCCTCTGAGGTTTTGGGAGACTCCGACCAGGGGCTGGAGACACCGGAAGCTGCTGCGATCAACACCGCGACGCATACTGCGGTTCGTTGGCTCGAACGCGTTGATGAGAACGCCTTAACTCCAGGTAAACAAGAGCAATCCGGCGACGTCACCCGAGTCAGTGAGGCCACGAGCCTCATGAAGGGGCGGGTGTGGAAGTATGGCGACCATGTGAATACGGATGTGATCTTTCCTGGAAAATACACCTATACGCTTCGCACGCCCGAAGAGTTCGCCGCCCACGCCCTCGAGGATTTGGATCCGGATTTTGCCAAACAGGTGCGTCCGGGAGACATCATCGTGGCAGGAGAGAATTGGGGCGCGGGATCAAGTCGAGAGCAGGCTGTCACCGCACTGAAGGCCGCCGGCGTCCGCATCATCATTGCCAAAAGTTTTGCGCGTATCTATTTCCGCAACATGATCAACAATGGAATGCTCCCCATCATTGCGCCTGAAGCGGCCCGAGCCATTGAATCGGGTGAGACCATTACCGTGGATGTGCATGGCCACCGCATTTTGTGCGCTGCGGGCGAGTTTACCTTTCCACCTTTTTCATCCACACTAAAGAGCCTCCTCGACGCAGGCGGGCTTATCCCCTGGATTCATCATCAAAACCTATCGTGAAGTTTTTATTTTCTCATGTCTTCCATGTGCAGGCAGGCGACACCATGACAGAGATTTGTTTAATCCCCGGAGATGGCATCGGTCAGGAAGTGATTCCGGAAACTGGCCGCGTGCTGATCAGATTATGCCCCGATATCCGGTTTACCTATGCCGAAGCAGGTTGGGCATGCTTTCGGCGCACGGGCAAGGCCTTGCCCGAAGCGACGTTACTTGCCGTAGCCCAGGCCGATGCGACGTTGTTTGGCGCTACACAGTCTCCCACCGATGGCAGGGTTGGCGGCTATCGTAGCCCCATTTTGCAATTGCGCCGACATTTCGATCTATATGCAAATCTACGCCCCGCCAAGGCATTGCTCCCGTATCATCCCCCGGTGGATTTGCTGATTGTGCGCGAAAACACGGAGGGACTATACATTCGTGAGGAGGAAAGCGATGGGGAGATTGCACTTGCTCACCGTCGCATTACCCGCCGAGCCAGCGAGCGCGTGGCCCGCGTTGCGTTTTGGTATGCCCGATCCCGGGCGCCGCAGCGAGATCGTCCCCCCTTAGTCACCATCATTCACAAAGCCAACGTGCTTCCACTCACGGATGGCCTCTTTCGTTCGGTAGCGCTGAATGTAGCGCAGCAATATCCCGATGTGCAGGTTGAGGAGTTATTGGTTGACGCTGCGGCCATGTGGTTGGTCAAGGATCCGACCAGATTCGATGTGTTGTTAGCCCCGAATCTCTACGGAGATATCCTTTCGGATCTGGTCGCCGGGTTGGTCGGAGGTCTGGGCGTCACCCCATCTGCCAATGTGGGTGATGGCCGAGTGGCGCTTTTCGAACCTGTCCATGGCTCCGCGCCCGACATCGCTGGCGAAGGTGTAGCCAATCCTATCGCCGCTTTTCTTAGCGGCGCCATGGCCCTGGACCATCTGGGGCGCGAGGAGGAAGCATTGCGTTTGCGCAATGCGATTCTTGCTGCTTTGCATGCGGGACATTTGCCGCGCGACCTGGGAGGCCATGCATCCACCATCGAATTCACCGAGGCGGTGTTGCTGGCCCTCTCCTGAGTGAATCCATCTATCTTTAAAAAACCCTACTCCATGCCATGAAAACGATAATGACACCAACACCTGATGTAATTGCCCTGGAAAATTTGGATCTCCTACGCGCACTGGTTTCGATTCCCTCGGTATCGGGGCAGGAGCATGGAGCCGTTGCCTATTTGGTGAGCTGGATGCAGGCGCATGGTTTCGATGCTCGCGTCGATCAAGCCGGGAACGCGGTCGGCATCCTGGATGGTGGTCCTACCCCTGATGGTTCCTCCCCGCGTGAGATCATTCTGCTGGGGCACATCGATACTGTGCCCGGAGAGATTCCGATTCGTATTGAGGGGGGGAATCTTTACGGTCGCGGCTCCGTCGATGCCAAAGGCCCGTTAACGGCATTTGTCCTGGCTGCCCTGGCTGTGGGCCCCCAGCCAGGCTGGCGTTTGATTGTCATCGGTGCGGTTGAAGAAGAGGCCCCCAGCTCCAAAGGTGCGCGCTATGTGGCGCAGCGCTATCATCCCGATTTTTGCATCATTGGCGAGCCTAACCAATGGCGTCGTGTGGCTTTGGGGTACAAGGGACGCTTGCTGGTCAATGGGCGTCGAGAAAAAACCCTGACGCACACCGCCAGTCCAGAGACCAGCGCCATCGACGATCTCATTGAGTTTTGGAATGATGTCAAAGCGCATGTGGCCATCTACAACCAGGGCCGCACGCGCCCCTGGGAGATCCTCCAGGCAGGTGTCAGCGATATCGATTCCGGTGGCGATGGCATGAATATCTGGGCAGAAATGCGCACCGGATTCCGCCTTCCTTTGGACATCTCGCCCGATGAAATGCGATTCGCACTGGCCGAGCTCGCAGAGGCGCATGAGGTGCATCTAACTTTTGGTGGGGGCGAGCCTGCTTATCGCGCAGAAAAGAATACTCCCCTGGTGCGGGCGTTCCTGGCGGCGATACGCGCCCAAAATGGCCGACCCGGCTTTGTGCTAAAAACCGGCACGTCCGATATGAATGTCGTCGGTCCGGTTTGGCGCTGTCCGATCCTGGCTTATGGCGCGGGCGACAGCGCGTTGGATCACACGCCCCATGAACATATCGAGGTCGCAGAATGGGCGCG
>WFTO01000120.1 GCA_015485435.1 Anaerolineae bacterium
GGTCGGTAACGACCTCCTCGTGGGTCATGGCCAGCACCATGTCTCGGCCCGTGCTGTCCTTCATCCGCCCCATCTCCGAGCCAATCTGATACCAGCGGCCTGTCTCCTTCCACACCTCGGCAGGATGCACCACGGGCATGGTCATCTCCTGCCCGCCGATGGCGTTCATCTCCTCCCGCATGATATCTTCAATTTTATCCATGACACGTCGGGCCAGAGGCAGGTAGCTGAAAATGCCCGTGCCGAGCTGGCGGATGTAACCCGCCCGCACTAAAAGCTGATGGCTAATGAATTCTGCATCTGCAGGCGCTTCCCGCAGGGTTTCTCCAAAAAGATGGCTGAGTCTCATGAGCTCGTTCCTCGATAATGGAAATGATGACTTCGATGGTCGTATTATAGCCCAGAACAAGGGAATTGCCCCAACTTATGCTAAAATCGAAAGGTCTGCTTTGGAAATAAGCCTCACGAAAAGCCGCCAAGGCGTAAAGGAAGAAAGAAGCAAGGGGAAGAAAGGTTTGCAGGTGGCAAGTCGCAAGTGGCAAGTGGACTTGCGCAGTACCACCTACCACCTGCCACCTGCCACTTGCTACCATTTTCATCGGTATCGGCGCGGGTCTTCACCCGTAACAACCGCTGCAAACATGAAGGAGGCTGCCGTGTATCTCTTGGAACGTCTCAACGCCATGGTAAAAGAGCAAGGCAAAGCTGTGGGCGACAGCATTGTCAACGTGGACACCTTGCTCAACCATCGGATCGATTACACGTTCAGCGCTTACGCGGGGGCCGTGCTGGCCCGTATCGTGCGCAATAAGCATGTGGACATCATCCTCACGGCGGAGGCGTCGGGGATCAGCGTCGCCGTATTCACCGCCATGACGGTGAACAACGAACAATGGCCTCGCCCCGCGTCTGTCGTCTTTGCCAAAAAGAGCCGCCCCATTACCCTGCCCGAGGGTGGCTACTATGTGGTGGATTCCTTCAGTCGCACGAAGAACCGTCCAGTACAGCTTTATATGGGCAAGCATGTCGTGCAGCCGGGCGACAAAGTTTTCATCGTCGACGATTTCCTCGCCAAGGGCACGACCCTGGCTGCGCTGGGTGACCTGGTGGAGATGGCCGGCGGTGAGATCGTCGCGTTCGGCGTGGTACTGGAAAAAACCTTCGAACACGGGCGAGATGAGCTCAAGCGCTTTGCCGCACCCATCGCGTCCCTGGTCAAGGTCACTAGCCTGGAAGGCGGAGAGATCCATTTGGCCCCGGCCAACTTGTCGTAAGCAAATGATGATGCACGACATTTCCTGATCGCTGCGCTTTGCCTTCCCGCCCCAAATGACATACAATGCCCTTACACCCGGCCGCAGGTTGCCGGGGATTTTTGTGCCTGCTGCAAAGCAAGTACCTTCGAATGATATCAACAGCCGTTTTGCAAAGGGGCCGCGGCGATAGAATCCGTCAAACGTCAAACAATATTGCGCTGCCCCGTCCTGACGGTTGACGTTTGACGCCACGCCATTCATACGCCCGCCAAAACGCATGACCCCATCCATTTTCAAGACACTCAAACCATGCCCGAATACCGAACCGACATCCGTAACATCGCCATCATCGCCCATGTAGACCATGGCAAAACCACGTTGGTGGATGGCATGTTGCGCCAAACCCACGTCTTTCACGCCAACCAACAGATCGCCGAGCGCGTCCTCGACTCCAACGACCTGGAACGAGAGCGCGGCATCACCATCCTAGCCAAAAACACCGGCATCCAGTACAAGGGTGTCACCATCAACATCGTAGACACGCCCGGCCACGCGGACTTTGGCGGCGAGGTCGAGCGGGTGATGAACATGGTGGATGGCGTGTTGTTGTTGGTCGACGCGGTGGAAGGCCCCATGCCCCAGACCCGCTTTGTCCTGCGCCAAGCCATCGAAAAGGGCCACAAAGCCATCGTCGTAGTCAACAAGATCGACAGACCCGCGGCCCGGCCCGACGAGGTGATCAACGACACCTTCGACCTGTTCATCGACCAGGGAGCCAGCGACGAGCAAACCGACTTCCCCATCATCTACACCATTGCTCTGGAAGGTCGGGCAGGATACGAGCCCGATCAACTCGCGGACGACCTGACGCCCCTGTTCGAGACCATCATCGAGCACCTGCCTCCGCCCCAGGTGGAGCTGGACGCGCCCCCTCGGTTGCTGGTTACCACCCTGGACCACAGCAACTATGTGGGCAAGATCGCGGTGGGGCGTCTATCTAGCGGCACACTGCGCAAGGGCCAGCAGGTGGTGCGCATTGACCGGGATGGGACCATCACGCCAGGGAAAGCGGCCCAGCTCTACGTTTTTCGCAACCTGCAGCGCATCGAGCAAGAGGAGGTGCGGGCAGGGGATATCGTGGCCATCGCCGGTCTGCCCGACGTAGGCATCGGCGACACCATCGCCGACCCCGAAGACCCGCGGCCCCTGCCCCCCATCAGCGTGGAAGCGCCCACCGTGCGCATGACCTTCAGCATCAACGACAGCCCCTTCACGGGCCGCGAGGGCCAATATGTCACCAGTCGCCAGTTGCGGGAGCGCCTGATGCGGGAGTTGGAGAAGAATGTGGCCCTCCGGGTGGAAGAGACCGATAGTCCTGATCGTTTCATCGTCTCCGGGCGGGGGGAACTGCACCTGGCCATTCTCATCGAGACCATGCGCCGCGAGGGGTATGAATTCGCGGTCAGTCGGCCCGAGGTCATCATGCAAGAAACGCCCGAGGGGTTGAAAGAACCGGTGGAACATGTTTTCATCGAGGTTCCCAACGACTATCTGGGCGTAGTCACCGAGATGATGGGACGCCGCCGTGGGCAAATGCTGGACATGCGCTACGGCGAGGATGATACCGTCTATCTGGAATACCACATCCCCACTCGCGGACTCCTCGGATTCCGTCAACCCTTCCTCACCGCCACCCGCGGTGCGGGTATTTTACATGCGCTATTTCATGGTTTCGAACCCTATATGGGGGATATTCCCACGCGCGATCGCGGCTCCCTCATTGCCCTGGAGGCGGGAACAGTCACCAGCTATGCACTAACCAACGCACAGCAGCGGGGCATCCTCTTCGTCAAGCCAGGAGATGAGGTGTACGCGGGTCAAGTGGTGGGCCAACACACCCGCGGAGACGATCTCATCATTAACGTGTGCAAGGCCAAGCATCTCACAAACCACCGCAAAGCCTTTGCCGACATCACCACAGGACTAACCCCGCCTCGCATCCTTTCCCTGGATGAGGCCATTGAGTATTTAGGTGACGACGAGCTGCTGGAAGTCACGCCCAAATCCCTACGCATTCGCAAGAAAGTGCTAGATCACAACACGCGACACAAAGCGGTCAAACAAGCAAAAAAAGTTCGCGCATTGCACGCAGAACCTCGCGGTTAATCACCACATGATCATGGGAATATAGCCTAAACCCCGTTCGATCGCTTTCCTAAACCCACCACAATATGATAAACTAAACGCGCTTTTGCAGCTA
>WFTO01000121.1 GCA_015485435.1 Anaerolineae bacterium
ATCATAGTGAGGGATACCATTTACTTTCACTTTATCGAGATTTTCTCTCGAGCAATCAATTCGAGGCATTCTACGACTTCCTAGCCGACTACGGCAGCTATCTCATCAGCGAACTGGAACGCAACCATTTCTATGTCAAACCATTCACCGAATCCAATCTCAGGAGGTTAATCGACATGACCCAACCCAAACTCTCTCCCATCCTGCAAAACCCCGGCTTTCGCAACATCGCCGAGGCCATCCGCCGCAGCACTGTCATTCCCCAGTACATCGGACGGCAACAGAGCCAGTATGAAGTGCGCTATGGTCTGGGCCAGGAACTGAAACGCAAGGCCCAATACCCCGACGAATTCATCAAGGCCCTATCCGACTTCATCCACAGCTACAACGAAGAAAACGCCCGGGTTTATGAACGCACCAAAGGCAAAGGCTATCGCCGCAAAGCCATCACCACCAATGACATCGAAGACATCGTCGCCCTGGTGGACCAATACGGCTCTCAAACCGTTGCCAACCTGCTCATCGCGTTTGGCTACGCTCGCGACCCCAAAGAAGAAGCCGAAAAAGCGCCTGCTCCCTCCGAAGCATAACACGCCTATTCCCTTCACCCTTCATCCCAAAAGGAGATATAAACCATGACTGTGATCTACAACCTCTCCATCGCGGCCAACGCCACGCTGAACATGCACTCCCTGAACAACGAAGGCGGCGAAGGCAATCAGATTCAAACCCGCATCGTCACCGTCGTCGACAGCAACGGCCGACTGCATAGCGTCAATGCCATCAGCGGCGATATGCTCAAACACATCCAGGCCGAACATCTCTACTATCTGGCCAAAGGGGACGATGCGCTGCCCCTGTGCAAGGCCTGCGCCATTTTCGACGCCAACCGCATGTCCGCGGACCCCGATTTCCAGCAGTTCCTCAAAGGCAAGCCTACCCCGGTCCAGGTGGTGGACCGCCTGCTTACCTGCACCCTGGACGACATCGAAGGCAACCTGGTGACCCAGGGCAACCAGTCCGTGCCTCGCAAGAGCGTGGTGGAATTCGGATGGGCCATCGGCATTCCGGAACGGGTCAGCACTGAACAGTACTTCCACGTGAAATACGACCCCGACCGCCGGGAAATTCCCACGGAGAAGGCGGAGCGTTCTGGGAATTTGGGCCAGGCCATCTTCCATCGCCCGGCCAACAGCGGTCAATATGCGATCATCGTTTCTGTCGAGGCCGCCCGCGTGGGATTCAACGACATCAACCAGCGCTACGCGGAGGGCGTGGACCGGGAAAAACGCCTGAAAGCCCTGCTGCAAAGCCTGATCTACACCTTTGTGCAGCCCGCGGGCGCCATGCGCAACACCCAGAACCCTCATATCGTGGACGTGAAGGGCGCAATTTCCTACACCACCGCGCCTGCGCCCGCGCCCCTTATCAGCCCCCTGAACGGCGCCTTTGTGGATGAAATGCAACAGGTGGCCGCGGCCATGAACGCGCTGCATCAAGACCGCATCCACGTGCTCCCCTTCCAATCCCTGGCCGAATTCGCTCAGATCATGCAAACCCTTATCGCCGACGCCCAACCCTACACCTTCACCCAGTGAGGTGGGCCATGTGGACTATGGTTACCTACCAACCGGTGGGCCTGGTGTCGCTGAAACTTTCCACCGCCACCTCCACGGGCGGCAAGTCTCTGCTGCTGCCCACGCCCTTTGCCTACAAAATGGCTGTGCTGGACATCATCCTGCGGGAGATGGGCGTGGAAAAGGGCAAGGCCCTCTGGCCCGCGGTGCGGGACGCGCGCATCGCCTTGCTGGGGCCGGAGCGCATCGCGGTCACCAACACCTTTACCAAAATCCTGCGGCCGGATAGAAACTTCGGGGCGCCCGATCCCGACACCGGGCTGATGCGTCCTATGCTCAAGACCATTGGCTTTCGGGAATACGTGCAGTGGCAAGGACCCTTGCATGTCGCTTTTCGTCCTGGAAAAGACGCCGCGGGCGACTGGCCCCGCTGGTTGAGCATCATCACCTATCTGGGCAAACGCGGGGGCTTCATCCAGGCCGTAGAGGTGACCCAGACCGACACTCTGCCCCAGGGATTTACGCTCCTCGAACCGCAACGCGGGCAGTTCCCCGTGGCGGGCATCCTGCAAGTCATGGACGACTGCGCCCCCCATCTCACCTTCGACCAGGTGGATATCTACAGCAACAAGAACATGAAGACGGGCAAAGATCGCCTGCTCCATCAGGTCATTCTCCCCTACCGCCTGACCAAAGCCTCCCGCGGCTTCACCCTCTACCAACGGCTGGAGCCCGGGTACTGAAGAAAGCCATAACAACAATGGGGTTAGCCAGCCCTACATCAAGGTTCCCACGCCATGTCAACAGAACGAGACTTTGAGAAGGTCGCCGCTCTTTGTAAAGCCAAGCTGGATTTGGCGCACGTCCAATTACCAGAAGAATACCATTACCACAGTCTGCCTCTGTGTGTCATTGAGGCCGTCTTTTCAATCGGTGTTCAATACGCGTCTACAAGAAATACGGTCATCCGATTTTGTCAGCAATTTGGCATCCCCCGATTGAGGAAGGAAGGTATTCCATCGCCAATGGAACAGCTCTCAATGACCGATTTCATAGGCATCTATGACGAGTATGGTATTGCCAGGGTGACAGAAGAAGTGTTTCGCAATCGTCAAAGGACGTCAACGCGTAACGGCATTTTGAAATCAGAAGCAGTCTTGAGATTTAGTCAGGTATTGGTTCAATTTGGCATCGATTATCTTCAAGATACCGATAGAATCATCGGAACCAGGGAATTCGAAGAAAGGATACAAGCAATTCCCGGTCAACGAAGTGGCATTTCGTTACGCTATTTTTATATGCTGGCAGGCTCCGATGCGTACATCAAACCAGATCGCATGATCGCTCGGTTCATTTATTCCGCCTTGAACAAGAGGATGAGTGTCGATGAAAGCCATAAAGTCATCATGGGAGCATATCGAATTCTGGTACAAGAATTTCCTTCCCTGACCCCAAGAGCCCTCGATTACATGATCTGGAGATACCAAAGGGAATTATGAAATCTGGCACCAGGGCTGGCTACCCCAAAACCCTTCGACGATTCCAAGCGGGAAGAAGACTTCTGACGCCCGCTAACCCGACATCACAAAAGGAGTGCATCATGTGGGAAAAAATCGCCGACATTATCCAAAAAGCGCATAGCGCTGGCGGGCGAGATGCGATGACAGAAGAGAAAACCAAACAATTCCTCATCGAACCCATTCTGACGGAACTAGGCTGGGACCTAGCCAATCCCAAAGAAGTACAACGAGAATACAAAAATGTAGTGGACTACGCACTTTTCGGCCAACGAACGACCATTTTTCTTGAAGCAAAGCGTCTGGGCGCGCATCTCGATTCCGCTATGCAACAAGTTCTGCAATATGGCATCCAAAAGGACATCCGCCCCGACTTCGTCATCACCACCGATGGCGTCCATTGGAACTGCGCCTCGATGAGGTATCAGGCGTTGATCTTCTCGATCAACCTACAGGAACTGGATCAGGCCCAACGAGCGAAATTCACCTTGTTGGGAAAGCCATCTGTGGACGCGGGCGCACTCACCAATTACGCCAACCAGATCCGAACAGAGCAAGAAGTGCTGGCTTATCTCAAGCGAAACGCACAAGCCATCGCCGCAGACATCCACGCTTACGATTCGATATTCGACGAGAAGGCTATCATCGATTATATCGACCATCTGACTAACCAAACATCGATCGTGATCAGGGTAACGGAACCCCGCGCACCCTACCCTGATTGGCGCCAAAAAGAAGACAACACCGCCCCCACGTCATCGCCGACTCCTCCACCACGTTCTATTCCCACAGAGCCATACCCTCCGACCTCATGGGCAGATACTTATGACATTGGTGAATTGGATCGAAACTATTTGAGGTTGGTTGCACAACGCCTTGCAGGCATGGAAAAACAAGTGGGGGAGAAACTCTTCGTTCGTTTTGGGATTACAGGAAACTGGAGCACCCCCAATTATCAAGTCGAGACCGCCTCTGGCAAACAAACATGGACATTCAGGGGTAGAGGAAGATTGCAGAAGCCGTTTGGCGCGAAGTTCTTCAATCCAAACAAAATAACCGCCAAAAGATACAGCTTGGAAGATATTCAAAAAATCCTCGAATAAGTCATTTATCCCTGCCCCCCGTACCTTAACAACCTCATACTCTTATTTCCCGACGAGCCGACAAAATCGATTGAATGCAAATGGGGCGTCCCAAATGTCAATCGGAAACAGGCGCCACGGGAGGTCGCGCGCCGATACGAATGAAAAACCTCGCTGCCAGGTTGGCGCGGGAAGCCGATTTCGTGATGCGTAATGCGTGATGCGTAAGTTCTCACGTTTCACGCATCACGTTTCACGCCCGATTTTCGGAAGAGGACGACAACATTTTTCACCTGCCACCTGCCACTTGCTACCTGCAACCTAAAGCATGTCGATCCACCCGAGGATACTCTTATGAACCCCAACAACCTCTTCTCCGACTTCACCATCCACCACATCCGTTTCACCGCCGAAGCCACCACCCCCATCGCCATGGACCCCTACAAAGGCTCTGCGATCCGGGGGGCGTGGCAGGCCTATCTCAACCGGGCCTACTGCGGCGCACCGCCCGCCCTCCGGGCCACGCCCGAACATCAGGCCACCTGCCCGGTCTGCTACCTCACCCATCGTGACACCGGGCCCGAAAGCCGCCGTCCCTTCGCCCTGCGCCCGCCTCTCTCCCGCCAAACCCGCTACGAACCGGGCGAACGCTTTCACTTCACCTTCTCCCTCTTCGGCCAGCACACCCCCTTCCTGCTCC
>WFTO01000122.1 GCA_015485435.1 Anaerolineae bacterium
ACACCTCCCTGGATATCCGCTATCAAAAGCTGGCGGAAAGCATTGCTCAGGCCCAGGTCAACGCTGTCGGGAAAAAATATCGATTTTCGAACGCAGCCGTGGTGATCTTACACCCAAAAACCGGAGAGATCCTGGCCATGGTCGGCAGCATCGATTTCGACAACCCCGACATCGACGGGCAGGTGAACATGGCCATAGCGCCCCGACAACCAGGGTCATCCATCAAACCTATTCTTTACGCCGCGGCATTCGACCGTGGCTGGTCACCCGCTTCGGTGATCTGGGATATTCCCGTTAGCTACCCCCTCAATGGCGGGCGTCTCTATGCGCCCAAAAATATCACCCGACGCTACTATGGCCCCGTAAGGCTGCGCATGGCGCTCGCCAACTCGTTGAATGTGCCAGCAGTAAAATTGCTTGCCGAGATCGGCGTGCCCGCCATGTTGGAAACCGCGCAGAAGCTCGGTATCACCTCCTGGACCCAGCCCATCGAGAAGTATGGATTGTCGTTGGCGGTGGGGGGATACGAAGTCTCTCTGTTGGAGCTCACACACGCCTTCGCCACCCTCGCTAATAGCGGCGTCTACACGCCTCTCCATCCAGTGCTCATGATCCAAGACGGCGCCAGGAAGACCTTATTCAAAGCCAATTCCAATGACAAGCAACAGCCAGCGATTTCAGCCACAGCAGCCTATCAAGTCTCTAGTGTGCTCAGCGATGCTCGGGCCCGTAAGTTGATGTTTGGTAGGCCCTCACCGTTAGACACCAGCCAGATCACGGCCGTCAAAACCGGCACCACCGATGGTTGGAGGGACAATCTCACGGTTGGTTACACCTCATATCTCGCCATCGGTGTGTGGACCGGAAACAGCAATGGCCAGCCCATGCACAAAGCCATTGGCGCCTACACCGCGGGCCCCATCTGGCATGATTTGATGGAAGCTATTTGGGCTGATCCCAGCCTGCATGACGCCCTGGGATACGCCCAGGCCTCCCTGCCGCAGGGCTTTCCCACGCCACCCGGCGTCATCACCATCCCCGTATGCGACTGGACGCCGGGGAAATTTAACCCTGACTGCCCTCGGGTGGCTCCGGAATTTTTCGCCTCCAACGCCATTACCAACACCGTCACCACAGGACGACCGAAAGGGTACTGCATCCCCGCCAGCGCTGCGCCCGCGCCCACCGAGGCGTTCTTCCTGGCCCTGCCTCTACGCAGCAACGAAGCCTCCACCGCACGCAACTGGATGCGCAAGCGTTATGGCATGGCCGTGAGAGACGTCGAACAATGCGATACCACGCCCAAAAAACGCCCGTTGGTTCGGAATCCCGAGTTGTTGCCTCCGCGGCAATTGGTCAATCTCACCCCCGACAAAAACGCCTCCATCACTCCCGCGAATCCCCCACACAGCATCGAGGAGTAATCCCCCATGAGATGGACCTATCTTTTTCTCATCAGCATGGTCTGGCTTCTGACTGGATGTCAAGCCTCTGGGATTACCCCCCCTATTCAGGCAACATCGCTCCCGGAACAGGCCCTTTCTGTGACGGCGACGCCCACACCATACCTGTACGAAGTCCAACCAGGAGACACCCTCTGGAGCATTGCAGAAAGGGTAGGCATGGATATGGAAGTCCTTGCCGTGGTGAACGAACTAGACGACCCCAACCAAATTCGGCCCGGAGATCGTTTGCTCATCTCCGACACACAAACGATTTCAGGACGGCGATTGCCCACGCCCACACCGACGCCGCTTCCCTGTCTGCAAGGATGCCTACAACCGCCTCCGGGCTGCGTCATCAAAGCATACCGCGCCCGCCTGGACGATACGAAGCTCTTTGTCACCCCCGAGGACGACATCTACGCCCTCCCGCAAGCGGAACGATGGTTCTGCCGGGAAGAGGACGCTCGGCAAAATGGTTGGCGACGTTGGACGCCCAACGGGCCCGAAGCTCCTTGAATCTCGCTTTCAATCGGAGGACGACGCGCCCAAGGCGGCGATGGCGTCATCCAAAGGGCGCTCGGGATCGCTTTGCTGGGCAATAATCCATTCGATCACAGGTTGGCGCCAGTCGATGCCGGTGTCGTAGCCAGAGGGATCGTATTGGGCCAGCTTTTGATAGGTTCCACCTCCGGCATACATATAGTCATTGACCAACACCTGATAGGTTTTTTCCTGGTCAATACGCGCGCCGGTACGATTCAACACCCATCCCATCCCCTGACGGTGAATTCCGCCCACTGCGATCTTGGCCCCCTGCACTTCCATAAACGCCAGTAGCTGCGCTCCGGTCATCTGCATTTCGATTAGCACATTGTCAAAAGGCATCATGCTGATCAGATCAGCGATGGTGAGGGGGCCAGCGCGCAGGTCGTCTCGCACGCCTCCGCTGTTGGTGATGGCGACATCCGCCTGGGGATATGCCCAAAGCCAGGTCTCGGTCACCAGCTTAAGCATGTTGGGGCTTCGCTCAGGAATAGGGTTGGCAAGATATCCGATAGGTTCGCCGAGCGCTTCGTCGGTTTTTGTCTGCCATGCGTGAACCACCTCCGCTATCTGCGGATCTTCGGGACCGCCACGGTTGGATTCAACGCCGTATTCCATCTTGACTGGCTTCATCGTATCGTCGTCAAGCCAGAGTTGGGCCCAAGCATAGGTCATGAGGTAGGGGCCTCCGGTGAGCAACACCGCGCCGCTGGCGCGCTCGGCCAATGTTTGATGACAATGTCCTCCGCCAAAGACCAAAATGTTCAGCGCTTTTGTCTTGGCTGCCACATAACGCAATTCTTCATTGCAAAGATGACTGATGACGATGAGGACATCGGCGCCCTGAGCCCGCACTTCGGGCGCCAGGGTTTCTAAGGTGGAAATATAGGGAGCAAAATCGAAATCTTTGACATTGGCGGGATTGGTGACTTTGGGCGTGGCCGCATTCGCCAACCCGATCACTCCCACCTTGACCTTCCCCGTATCGAAGATTGCGTATGGTTGAATGCCCAGGTCTTCTGGTGGTCTTCCGGTAGACTTCAAGGTCATGTTGGCAGCCAGATATGGGAAGGTGGCGGAGGCCATGGTAGACCTCATCGCATCCAGACCGAAATCAAATTCATGATTGCCGACGGCCGACGCGTCATATCCCATCAAATTCATGACCTGAGCCATACTTTCCCCTTTGAACCAGGTGGCAATCGCTGGCCCCGTCCAATTGTCTCCCCCGCTCAGCACCAGGTAACTGGGATCATTGGGATCATAGCCAAAGGTTTCGCGCCAGAGCCCCATGAGGTTGGCAGCGCCGCTATCATCTCTTTTTCCAGCCATCCATCCGTGTTCATCATCGGTATAAAGGATAGTAAGCGTGGGGGCAGCCTCCTCTTCGGACCTGGAGGCCGATGGCGTGGGCGAGGATGCGGGGACGGCTGTTGGTAGGGAAGGCACGGAAGATGGCGTGCACGCACCCCACACCAGGATTCCAGAGAGGATGATTATCCATGAAATCCTCCGTAACTTCATCTTTAAAAGCATCATTGCACATCCTTGCTAATAGCGGAGTCGGGGACGAAGTAACATCGGTTCGCCG
>WFTO01000123.1 GCA_015485435.1 Anaerolineae bacterium
GCGTATACCATCGCTTGCGACGCACTTCGGGAAGAATGCGCGCTTTCATGACTTCCTTGCGGAAGCGCCTCAGCAGCGATTCTTGCGATTCGCCCGGATTCAGCTTTACGGTCATGCCGTTCTCACCACCTTTTGTGATAATTTGGGAATGCTTGCCATATTAAAACAAGAAATTTATCATACCCGTCCTCTTCAAACCTGTCAAATCTGGCGCCATGGAATTCAAGATTATCGACGCCTTGTGGGGTTCTACGGCTCAGTGGTGGGTGTGGAACAGGCCATGTTATCTCGATATCCTAGCAAACCTGCTGAACCACTCACTTTTTTCTCTATGGTCAGGTGTCCTGTTCGATGAGCGGGCTTGTCGGTTGATTTCCAATTTCGATGCTGGCTATGCTCTTCGGAGATATCGCGCTCCACTTTTCCCTGAAGTCACCGTTGAGGTGTGTAGTCTTTGTTGCACGCCCATGGTCACGTTTATAATGCTGCCATCATGACCGTATCCAAGCCGCTCAATCTAGCGTCATTTCAGCCCCATGCGCTTGTGCGCGATGCCCGCTCGGGCGTCTGGCTGGACTTCCAAGCCCCAAAACGAGTGTTACACGCATATCATACCGATCGCGTGCTGGCGTTACTTGCAGAGGTCGAACGCTCCGTCCAGGATGAGGGGCTCTGGGCGGTGGGATTCTTAAGCTACGAGGCCGCCCCGGCATTCGATAGCGCACTGAAAACCCATGCTCCGATGCCTAATACACCTTTAGCGTGGTTTGGCCTGTTTACAGAACCAACGATCATCGAAACCTTGCCATGGCCCGACCCCAAAGCGTTTCGGTTGCACGCACTGCGCCATAAATTGCAGGAAACTGCCTACTCGCAGGCCATCCAGCGCATCAAACTGGCCATTGCTCGCGGCGACACCTACCAGGTCAATTTCACATTCCCCGTACAGGGGATGCTCGAAGGCTCACCGTGGGCGTTCTTTCTGTGGATGCAACACAATCAGCACGCGCGTTTTGCCGCCTATCTAGAAACCGAGAGCGTCACCATCGCCTCTGCATCCCCTGAGTTATTTTTTTACCAAGATCGTGATCGCCTTTGGATGCGCCCCATGAAAGGAACCGCACCACGAGGCGCCACTGCGGCAGAAGACCGCGAAATCGCCCAACAACTGGCTCATTCGGTGAAAAACCGGGCGGAAAATGTGATGATCGTGGATATGATACGTAATGATCTGGGGAGAATTGCGCACGTCGGCAGCGTCCAAGCCCCCGATCTTTTTCAAATCGAACCCTATCCCACGCTCTTTCAAATGACCTCCACTGTTCAAGCCCGCAGTCATGCCTCCTTCGTGCAGCTCATGAACGCCCTCTTTCCCAGCGCATCCATTACCGGCGCGCCCAAAATTCGAACCATGGAGCTCATTCGTGAGCTGGAACCCGAGCCGAGGGGCGTTTACACAGGGACTATCGGATTCCTCTCTCCTCATCGCCGCGCCCAATTCAATGTGGCAATTCGTACAGCCGTCATTCATCGCGATAAAAAACAAATGCGTTACGGCGTGGGCAGCGGCATCGTTTGGGATTCAACAGCGGCGTCCGAGTATCGTGAATGCTTATTGAAAGCCCAGATTCTCACCCAGCCAAGACCATCCTTCCACCTGCTGGAAACAATACGCTGGACTTCCGACCAGGGATACGCGCTTCTAGAACGCCATCTCACCCGGATTTGCGCCTCCGCTCACTATTTTCATTTTCCTTGCTCCATCCAAAACCTGCGTGAACGCCTGCAAACGCTCACGACTACCTTCACAGAGAAGACCTATAAGGTTCGTCTGCAGCTTTCCGCCCAGGGCGACATAGAGGTGTCAGCCTCGCCACTACACCCTCTTCCCCGCCCATTGCGAGTTAAGCTTGCTATGTTCCCCATCGAACCCGACAACCCCTTTTTGCGCCACAAAACCACATTACGAACCCACTACGAAGCGGCACGGCGCGATCATCCCCAGGCCGATGATGTGATTCTCTGGAACCGTCGCGGAGAACTCACCGAGAGCACCATCGCAAATCTGGTGTTGGTCATGGGAGAGGAAAAGCTAACGCCCGCTGCTTCCTCTGGGCTTCTGCCGGGCACACTGCGGGAAGAATTATTGCAACAAGGCGTCTTGCGTGAGGCCATCTTGCCCAAAGAAGCCCTTTTTCAGGCTGACGCAATCTATCTCATCAATTCTGTTCGGGGCATTATGCCTGCTCTCGTTGACCCCCCCCAAACTTCATAAGCCCTAGAGACGATTATTATCATCATCATCGGGCATGTTGCATCAACAACTCCATCAACCGACGCCCCATTTTTTCGGGATCGTGCCGCCATGGACGCGTTTTATCTTGTAAAGACGCCGTGATTAAACGATACCCGCCCTGTTGCGTCTGAGGTAAGCGCACCCACTCCGAGCCTTCACCGGGCGGCGGCGATTCTGGAAAATCAGAATTCGCCAAGACGACATGGAAAAGACGCCGATTGGCATGGCTTTCCAGAGCGAGCAAGTGATCGTGCACGTCATAGCCATCGGTTTCGCCGGGCTGGGTGGCAATATTACAAACATAGATCTTGAGCGCTCGAGACGCCGCCAACGCTTCCGAAATCTCGGGCACCAAAAGATTGGGAATAACGCTGGTATAGAGACTTCCTGGCCCGGCAATGATCATGTCGGCGTTAAGAATGGCCTTGATGGCCTCAGGATAAGCGCGGGGATTATCCGGCTCTAAATACACCCGTCGAATACGGCGTCCCCGCCCCAACTTGGGGATGAGCGATTCCCCGACGATCCGCTCTATACGCCCCTGCTCATCCTCCACGTCCGCCATCAATTGCACCAGTTCCAGGGTCGAAGGGATCACGCGCCCTCGCACAGCCAAAACCCGATTCGACATGAGCAATCCTTGCTCAAAAGAACCCGTTACACCAGCCATCGCGGCTAGATAAAGGTTTCCAAACGCGTGCCCTCCCAGCCCAGCGCCTTCGGGAAAACGATATTGAAAAAGGCGCTGCGTGATCTCCTCTGCCTCGGAGAGCGCTGCGAGATTGTTTCGAAAATCCCCCGGAGGGAGCAGTCCCATCTCGCGACGAAGGCGCCCCGAACTGCCGCCATCATCGGCCACCGTCACGATAGCGGTTATGTTGGATGTGTAGGTTTTTAGGCCGCGAAGCACAGAGGGCATGCCTGTGCCGCCGCCGATGCAAACAACCCGGGGACCACTTTTACGACGACGATGCCGATAAACCTGGATCGCGACATTCTCATCAGGGCTGGTAAAGGGCTCTAGCAAAGATTCACCCAACTTCATAAACGCCCAAATTGTAAGGGCAAACCCCACCGCGCCAAACAATGCCGCTCGCACCTCGTGGGGAAGAAACTGCAACGTCAGCCAATACACAAAGGGGGGATAGGGACCAGCCAGATACAACGCTCGCAGCAAATACGCCAATCCCAGACTGATCATCGTAATCCCTAGCACCAATAGCAGAAGCCAACGCTTGATGTGAATGCCAGGCGTCAACCATATCCGCAACGAACGAAAAAAGGAGGGCTTGGTCATGGCTTGATCTTACCCTGATGCGCATTGTTGCGCAAGAATGCCTCCTTGTTGGGGCTGTTTCAACATGGGCGCACTCCAAAAAGCCCCTCGAGGTCTGGCAGACATCGAAGGGATGAGCGTCATAAACGCCGAACAACGGGGTTTGAAGTTTGGTTCCTATTTCGAAACGGCTTTCCTTGCTGGCCGTTATCCTGTGTTCCGCAATCCCGCGGCAATGCCGTTGATGGTCGCTACCATGACTTCATGTAGACCCACGGCTTGCTCCCGTTCAGCTTCGGGCAAAGCGCGCAATCGTCGCAAGGTTTCTACCTGAATGTAGTTGAGCGGATCGATGTAAGGGTTCCGCAGCCGGACGGCGCGCTGGATCACGGGATCGCTATCCAACAATTGTTGATGCCCGGTAATGGCCAGGATGGCCCGACGGGTGCGGTCATATTCAGCTCGGATATCGGCCAAAACACTTTGCGCCAATTGCCGATCAGGAACCAGCGTGGCATAGCGCGCAGCGATATCCATATCGGCCTTAACCAGCGACATGGCCGCGTTATCGATCAATGCCCGGAAAAATGGCCAATCCAGATACATCTGTTTAAGCTGATCCCAATCTGACCAGGCATGAAGCCCTGTGCCCAAGCCGTACCAACCTGGCAGATTATGTCGGCTTTGCATCCAAGAAAAGACCCAAGGAATGGCTCTGAGGCCGGCGATTCCCCCAGACTTTGCGCGAGAAGCAGGACGAGAGCCAATATGAAGGCGTTTGATTTCATCGATGGGCGTCGCCGCCTGCCAGTATTCCAGGAAGCGTGGGCGCTCGAACACCAGCTCTCGATACGCTCGTAAGCTCGCCTGAGCCATGATGTGCATTACCTCGCGCCAGGCGTCCGCCGCGCGCTGTGCGTGCGGTTCTCCAGTTGCGGGCAGCGAAGCCAACAAAACTGCGTTGACGATCTGTTCCAGATGGCGATGCGCCAGCTCAGGGTTCAAATATCGGGCGGCGATGACTTCCCCCTGTTCGGTGAGGCGGAATCGGCCAAGAATGGTGCCAGGCGGCTGGGCGCGAATGGCGCGGTTGGCTGGACCTCCCCCGCGGGCGACTGTGCCTCCGCGGCCGTGAAACAGGGTCAATCGAATACCGTGGTCTTTGCATACTTTCGCCAATTGTTCTTGCGCCTGATACAGCGCCCAATTCGCCGCCAAATATCCGCCATCTTTGTTGCTATCGGAATAACCGATCATGATGATCTGAGCGCGGTCGCAGGTGACCAGATGTTCTCGATAAGGTTGGAGCGTAAAGAGTTCGGCCATGACGGCGGGAGCGTTGGCAAGGTCCTCCATGGTTTCGAATAGAGGAACGATATCCAAGCCTTGTTCGCATCCAGCCCAACGCGCCAGGGTCAAAACGGCCAATACATCGGCGGCGCTTTGGGTCATCGAGATAATAAAAGGCCCTAATAGATCACGGCCATATACTTCGCGGACTCGAGCCAACAACTTGAATAGCGCCCAGGTCTCCGCCGTTTCGGGAGTGACGCCAGCCTGGGGAGCCAGTTGTGGCGTGGGTTTCTCCAACAAATGCATGAGCAGAGCCCGGCGTTCTTGAGGTGTCATGGTTTCGAAATCACGCCCTCCGGCCAGCCGTAACCCTCGTAAAAGCTCGCCCAATGCCCGGTTAATCCGCCACGCATCCTCACGGATGTCTAGACGGGCGGCGTGCAAACCAAAGATTGCAAGTTGACGCATGACCGGACGCAGTTGTCGCTCGCTCACTGGCTTAGGCAGGTTTTCCGCCAGCAAGGCAATGGGCTGTTGCAAATCCTCCACGTTGGCCATGGCGGTATGAGGCTCGCTGGTCAGCAATCGCGTGGTCATATCATCTTTGGATGCGCGCGCCATATCAGCGCTAAGAAGCGCCAAAACAATGCGATATGGCTCATTGGGATAACGTTTCTCAAGATATGCCACATGTTCAGGAAAAGGGCGACGCGTTGCCATCCAAGCGGAAAGTTGGGGGGAAAGAGGAAGACGACGCGCGCTTAGCCCCATCCGCCGGGACAACGAGCGAAAGGTGGCGCGATGCTTCTCCACTGCCAACCCTCGATGCAAGCGTAAGGTCTCTGCGGTTACAGCTACCGTGACATTGGGATTTCCATCCCTATCTCCGCCCACCCAGGAAGCCAGTCTCAGCCAGGGATGATCCACCCGCAGCCCCGGATAGTGTCGTTCGAGGGCCCGGTCCAACTCCTCATAAATGCGCGGCAACACGCGCCAAAATGTCTCATCTACAAAATAGAGGACGGTTCGGACTTCATCGGTGACAGTGGGGCGGGCCGCCCGAGCCCGGTCCGTCAGCCAGAAATTCGTAATCTCGGCATATAGGTCCGCTTTCAGCTCTTCGACCTCACCCGGCAACAAACGCATTTGCTCCAGGATATTCAACGTTTGATTGATCCACACCACTTTCGAGAGGATGGTGCGACGTTTTGCCTCCGTCGGATGCGCTGTCAACACCAGTTCAATATCCAAGCGGGTTAACAATGCCACCAACTCCTCACGCGTCACGCCTGCTACCTTCATTTGGGCGATGGCGTCGCCAATAGACTCATCGGTCGAGTTCGGATACGCGCGCGCCTGTCTTTGCCGCAAAATGTGAAGTCGCTGGTGTTCCTCCGCCAGGTTGATCAAATCGAAATACATCGCAAAAGCGGCGGCAACCACGCGCGCTTCTTCGGTCGATAACGCCTCGATGGCGCTGGTTAATTGCTGGGCTGCCGAGGCGTCGCCAGCTCTGCGCGCTTTGGCCGCCAGACGGATTCGCTCTTCTATCTCGAAAAGCTCAATCGACTCTTGCTCGCGCAAAACGCGGCCGAGCATGTGACCTAGTAGGTGAATGGTGGTTGAGATATCCATAGAAAAGGCGTCGATGTCTTCTCCTGAAGTCTGTGAATTGGGTCAGTGGAAATGGTAGGATCATGCACAGCACAGGCGGCTTTGTCAAGGGGATGGTGAAGCGGTGATTTCTCATTCGTTCGTTGAAGCGAGATGGGGGATGGCGTTCTCAGCAGACTTTCGAGGTCTGCGAGACCTCGAAAGTCTATGGTTGGCGCGACCTCGACGAGATATGGATAGTCATCACGATGGTGAAGCAGGGTGCATTTCAATCTGAACGCGCGTCGCCGAAAAAGACTTCCGAGGTCTGCGAGACCTCGGAAGTCTGCAAGTCACGAACGTGAAATACGCTGGGGCGGTGCGCACGCATTGTTTGCGAGCATGTTCGAGACGCTACTGGCATAAAAGACCCCGCCCAGGTGTTCTAGGCGGGGTGGGTTTGGTCAGAGTATTGCGACAGTACCGACATCAACGGCGCGCTGCAACATCCTCTGTCGTCACAGAGCCGTAGTCATTACCCCAGGAGGACAGGATATAATTCACTACGGCGGCGATTTGATCATCGCTCAACTGGTCACCCCAAGGAGGCATCGCTGTGCCAGTGCGTCCATGCAACACCGTGTCGATGATCATGGCAGTATCTGCCAGGTGTTCATTGCCAGCGAGCGCGGGGAAGATGTCCCCCTGGCCTTCACCATTGGGGCCATGACAGGTGGCGCAATCTTGAGCGAAGATGGCCGCGCCATCGACGCCCTCTGTAGCAGGCGCGGCCGCGGCGGGCTTTGAGGAAGCGGCCACAGGCTCAATATGGGTCACCACATCACTCACAGCACTATCTCCGTAGATGGAAAACCAGCCAGCGATCACCAAAATGGCGACAAATAGCAGGACGGGAAAGATAGCCTGCGTCAGCAGTTTGGGAGGAGGCATGCCCTCCTGCTCCATGGGATCGATCAGATCGACCTGAATGGGGCTACCAACCGGTGCGCGGTTGATGTAGCCGACGAACACCTCATTGGTGTGAGCGACGGAAAACACATAGGGTTGTTCATAGTATTCATCGTTATCGTAATAGATCACCACCCGCATGAAATGTTCGCCCTCACTGAAATCCGCCGGATTCAGCTTGATTCGGAAGGGCTCCTGGGTGATGATTTGTAACGGTTCTGGGGCGTCATCTACGTAAACTTCTACGCGAGCAATATTTGCCATGGTCTCCTCCATGATTTATGGGCCGAAATGAGCGTGTTCAACTTTGCCGCCGCGCGCTTCTTCCTCCTGGCGATGAAAGGCCAACACGACTCGCCACATGGCTGGGGGAATCACCAGATAGGCCAATGCCGCGAAGATCACCAGATTCACCCAGAAGCGATCGAGAAAATCAATGGTGACCATGACCATCGCCGACACAAACTGAATCACAGCGAAGATATAGCCCAGCCATGTCAGCCAGGGTTTTTCGAACATCTTGCCAGCGGTATAGAAGGCGGCATAAAGCCCGGCAAAGAAGACAAACAAAAATCCGAAGATGATGATGGTGCCGACGGCCTGAGCGATTTCGTTCTGACTAATCATGACTTCCTCCAGGAGAAACGGTCGCGGGCTGGGCCACAGTCTGCGAAGCGGGCGCGCGTCGTCCAATGGTCACCAGGTCCCACACCAACAGCACAAAGCCCAACATCATCACCCAACCGAAGAAATATCGCCATCCCAACGTATTGGCATACCAAGGATGGGTGTACGCAGCGATATAGGCGGCCCAGGTGCTTCCCCCCTCGGCGCGTTCAATCAGGGTTTGGGTAAAGCCCGAGAGGGTAAAGGCGCCTCCGATGCCGATAATTCCTAGTATCAGCATGCCCGCCGCCCATGACCACAACTTCGAATCAAGGGGGATGCGAATCGTTTTTCGCAGATTTTGTGCGGCAATGTACACAAGCACCATGACGGTGGACACATATGCCCCAAAGAATGCCAGATGGCCATGGGCTGCGGCCAGCTGGGTGCCGTGGCTATACATATTGATCTGCGGCAACGTCTGCATAAAGCCCCAGACGCCCGCGCCAATGAAATTGCCGAAGGCCTGAGCAATCACCCAAAACATGGCGGGCTTGTTCACGGAGCCCAGGCGATGACCGCCCGCGTCATACACGGCGTGCACGACCATGGCGACCAGAGGCAGGGGCTCTAGGGCGCTGAAGAAGCCGCCAAGCCCAAGCCAATACTCGGGCGTACCGATCCAAAAATAATGATGGCCCAGACCGATGATGCCGGTGCCGAACACCAACGCCACCTCAATGAACAACCAGGTCTCCAGCAATTTTCGCGAAGAGCCCAGCAGATACATCAACGCCCAGGCCATCAGCACCCCGACGAGGACCTCCCAGGTTGCTTCCACCCACAGGTGGATCACCCACCACCACAGGAATTGATCCATGGTGATGTTTACGGTAAAGTGCATGCCCGCCGTGTACAGGGCGCCAAGCGCAACCAAATCGAAAATAAGAACTGCCAAAATGCCCGTAATCCGGCGACTAGCCAGAACGGTCGCAATGACATTGAATAAGAAAATCGCCACCCATAACACGATGGCAATGTCCGCCCAACGAGGGGCTTCGATATATTCACGGCCCTCCATAATGAACCAAATAGTGGTCATCTCGGCCGGGCCGATTTGAACGAAGAGATACACGAGAATGACCACGGTCACGCCGGCGACGATCACCCACCAGATGATCTTCGCTGCGGTAATGCCTACAACCTCTCGCCCCGTCTCTCGAGGCAGAAACCAATAGACGCCCCCCATCATCCCAACCAATAGCCATATCACCATGGCATTAACATGCAGGGTGCGGTTGGTCATGAAGGGCGCAAGCTCAAACAAAAAATCTGGATTGATCTGTTGATAAGCTGCGATCAGTCCAAAAATTAATTGCGCGCCGAACAACGTTATGGCGACAAGAAAATACCAACGCGCAAGTTTCTGTGATTCATACAGTTTTGGGTGGGTTTGCGCTGTCTGAGTCATAGTCACCTTCCTGTTTGAAGTTACTGGTAGTTTCCGAAGTGGGCGGGAAAGCCATTGGTGTCGATGGCAGACATCCACTTAAGGAAAGCCACCAATGCGGTTGTTTCTTCATCGCTCAACCGGAGATTGGGCATGCGCCGCTTTCCCTGCGGATATTGCGGAGGATTCTGCAGCCAGGTTTTCATGGCTTCCTCACGACTTTCTGCACCCACCATGGGCATGATGCGCTCTTCCCACCAGGGATCTAACCAGGCGCGCGTCAGATCTGGTGCATAATAAGCGCCATTCCCTAAAAGCGTATGGCATTCCATGCAATTGCGCGACTGCACCACCAGTTTCCCTTTGCTTACAAGATCATAGGCTTCCTGTGGTGTATGCACCTTGCCAAAAAAGCCGGTGACCTCTCCTACGACCGGCTTCTGCCACCGCTTTTCAGGGTCCCACTTGAGTCCAATCTCATGGTTGATGACGGTCCAGGCAGCGATTCGATTGCCACCAGGACGAGCCTGACTGGCGCTGTCAAAGCTCAACCACAACAAAACGATAATCATCACCAGGCTACTGACCACCATGGCATTGCGCCAAAATCGCCATGAAAGCCAACCAGCCCCCCGGCTTAACACCAGGGTGATGACCACGGAGAGGAATACCGCGGCCACCGCGATCTCAATCCAACCGTAGTCCATGCAAGACCTCCTTGAATAAAATGAATGTTGGAGATAAAAACCGTCGGTCACCGATTGTCGATGAACCGTTGCAAGCGTAACAAATCATCCCACTTCTTTCCGTGATCGTAATCACATAACCCATTCCAGCAATCAAATTGATGCACCCCCACCTTTCGCTTGCTACGAAAACGCCCGCGCCATAACTGCATGGATCAAAAAAGCCCGTCTCACAACAACGCGAAACGGGCTTGAGAATGTTTCTGGTTGATTGTGGTTTTAGAACCCGCTAGCCGTCACTAGCGTCAAGGAGCCATTGATCCAGGTCATAAAGAACTGAGCGAAGATGCCGATGGCCAACACCATGACTGCGTTGATGACCAGGACCGTCATTAAGCCTCGGCTTGGCGCTACTGCGCCGTCCACGCTGCTTTCAGCAAAGTACATATGGCGGATCACATTCAGATAGTAGAAGGCGGCAATGATGGTGTTCAACGCAGCCAATGCACCGAGAAGGATCATGCGTTGGTTGATGACAGCGGCGAAGACATAGAATTTGCCGATGAAGCCTGCAGTAGGCGGTATCCCAGCCAGCGAGATGAGGAACAACGACATCAAGAGGGCGACGCCTGGCGATCGCGTCGCCAGTCCATCAAACTGTTCCATATCTGTTGAGCCGCCGCTCTTTTTCTCGATGGGCAGCAGCAACAGAAATGCGCCGATGTTAGTAAAGATGTAACCGAAGAGATAGATCATCACGCCATTGATGCCGCCGAAGGTGGGATCGCTGCTCACAGCCACCAGCCCCAATAAAATATAGCCAGCCTGACCAATGGAGGAGTAGGCCAACATGCGTTTCACGCTTTTCTGCTTCAGCGCCGTCAAGTTCCCCAGGAACATGGTAAGGACGGCAATCGCCCCCAGGACGACCGTCCAATCGGGCTGAAAATCGGGGAAGGCGACAAGGAAAACGCGCCCAATCACGGCAAAGCCCGCGGCTTTGGATGCAGTGGACAGAAATGCAGAAATGGGCGTGGGCGCGCCATCGTAGGTGTCGGGGGCCCATTGATGGAAAGGAACCAGACTGGCTTTGTACCCCAAACCGGCCAAAACCAGCACCAATGCCACAAGGCCCAGCCAATGCATATCCCCGCCAGCTTCTAGGGCCTGGCCTACAGCCGCCAGGTCGGTCGAACCAGTGAGGCCATACAGCAAGGACATGCCAAACAAAAGAATGGCCCCAGCGGAAGCGCCGTAGAGGAAATATTTAATGGCCGCCTCCTCAGAACGCTCATTTCCGCGCAGGAAACCTGCCAGGATGTAAGACGTGATGGAGAGAAACTCCACGCCAATGTAAACTAAGATCAGATTCGTGGCGCTGACAAGGACGCTAATAGCCAGAGCGGCAAACACCAGCAATGCATAAAACTCGCCCAAGTATTTGCTGCGCCCAGCCATAAAATTGACTGAAGCGATAATCACCAGGGCCACGCCGATAAAGCTTGCAACCTTAAAGAAGAGCCCATAAAGGTCTACCGCCAAGGTGAAGAGGACGATCTCGTTGGGCGAGCTGTAATAGAGATAGATGGCAGCCAGTGTGGCCAAGATGAGACCAACCACTGCCACTGCCGCCGCGGTTCGCCCTTCGTCTTCTCGACGCCGCGCCAGATCCACGCCGATCACCACAAAACCGGTAATCAGTAAGATCAGCTCAGGCAACAACAGGCGAATGATTTCTGAAACGTTCAAAGTCATCCCTCCTATGGATTAGAAATGAAGGTTGGAGAGGATGTTCTGAGCAGCCGAATTGAAGTATATCAGCAGCGGGGTAGGCCACAAGCCCAAAATGATCATCAAGAGAACCAGTGGCCACAACGTGACCTTTTCGAAAAGGGCCATGTCTGTAGGCCCATCCGCATGCTCGCCAAAAACCGTCGTCCAGTGAGTCCAGCGCTTGGAATCGTATTCGCCCAGGAAGATGCTCTGGATGATACGGTAAAGGATGTAGGCCGCCGTGATGACGATCCCGATGACGCCGATCACGGCCAGCACGGGCACGATCCCGAAAGCGCCTCGGAAGACGAAGAATTCTGCCCAGAAACCTGCAAGGCCAGGCAAGCCCAACGATGCGAACCCGGCAAACATCATCGTCGCATAATAGACGGGAACGACAGCACTCAACCCGCCGAAGACTTTCAGATCGCGAGTGTGCGCTCGTTCATAAAGCACGCCTACCAGGAAGAACAACGCACCGGTGATGATGCCGTGCATAAACATCTGCAGGCTGGCACCGTTGAATGCCATCTCCGCGCTCAATTGTGCGCCTTCAACGTCCTTCATATTCAACGCCACCGCCACGGCGCCGATCCCCAGCATAATGTACCCCATGTGACTTACCGAGGAGTAAGCAATCAGCCGCTTGAGGTCCGTTTGAGCCAGAGAGACAAACGCGCCATAGACGATGCCGATGACGCCGAGGAGGGCGACAATCCAGCCGAATTGGGCAAACGAGCTTGGGAAGAGGGTCAGCAAAATGCGGAGTATCCCATAAGCGCCCAGCTTCAACAACACGCCAGCCAGAATCACCGAACCTGCGGTGGGAGCCGCGGTGTGTGCATCGGGAAGCCAGGTGTGGAAGGGGAAGCTCGGCACTTTGATGGCAAAGGCTACAAAGAACGCCCAGAAAGAGAGAGTGGCAAACAAAGGAGCGTTTAGCCACACGCCCGCTTCTGCCGCTTTCAGAATATCGAAGGTGCCTGTGCTCAGGTACACGCCGATCATGGCCAGCAGCATGAATATCGAGCCCGCCAAGGTGTAGAGGAAGAACTTGATAGCCGCATATTGAGGTCGGTCTTTAGGCTGGCCCCAGATGCCAATGAGGAAATACATCGGCACCAAGCCGATCTCCCAGAACACATAGAAGAGGATCAAGTCGAGCGCAACGAAGACGCCGAACATGCCCGTGGCCAGGAAGAGAAACAGTGCGAAGAACTCCTTCACTCGCTTCCGGATCACTCGGGCTGAATAATAAAGCCCCAATGTGGTCAACAAAGCAGTCAAGAAAATCAACGGCACGCTTAAGCCATCGACGCCGATATGATAACTGACGCCAATGGATGGTATCCAGGGAACATTGACCTGATACGCCATCTGATTGCCCGCCAGATAATTCATGGCATAGTCAATGGACATCCAGATGGACAGCAGCAGCGGGATCAGGCTCCACCAGATCGCGAACTTTTTAATGAGTTCTGTTTTTTCTTTCGGCATCAAAGCGACGATGATCGCCCCTACCGTTGGCAGGAAAACAATCAGCGTCAGAACCGAACTACGAAGTAAATCCATTGAGATCTCCTCCTCGGTTTATTTTGGAGATGACAGCATGAATATGAAAAATGTGTTTTTTCTTTGAATCGACTCGATAGGAAGCGTTTTGCCAAACAGGTAAGACCACAAGGTTTTGAGTTTATCGCAATGGCAACAGCAACAGAAGAACGACTACCGATAGCAACAAAATCAACAGGTAGTTTTGCACCTGGCCGGTTTGAACCAGACGCACGACAGCGCCCGTCCAGGTCGTCACCAGGCCCACGCCATTCACTGCGCCATCGATCACATATTCATCGAACCAGCGGCGCAATGTGGAGGCCAACCATCGGCCAAAGGCGCCCACCCAGTTTACGATGCGATCGATGACGCTGCGATCGAAGCGAGCGAAGAAGCTGGCCAACCACATGGCCGGACGAACGACGATGAAATGATACAATTCGTCAAAGTAATATTTATGCTCTAAGACCGTATACACAGGTCCCAGCCAACCACGAAGGGGATCGGCCTCTCCTGCTGCCAGGGGTTTGCGTCCATACACCAGCCAAGCGACAGCGATGCCGCCCAAAGCCAACGTCATGGAAATCAGCGCAGGCGTCCAAGAGAAAGGAATGGGGGCTACTTCCAGATGGTAAAGCTCACCTTGCAACTCCAACAGATGGAGCATATAGTCGGAGAAGATGGCGCCGAAGCCAGGGAAGTCTTTGGGCACAGCCACAAAGCCGCCGGCGAAAGCGAACACGGCGAGAGCAATCAAAGGCCAGGTCATGGCGCGTACGCTTTCGGGTGCATGGGCCGCCGCCTCTGTGCGAGGCTTACCAAAGAAGGTGAGGAAGACCTGCCGGAAGGTGTAGAATGCCGTCAGAAAGGCGGCGATAGCCAGAGTCCAAAACACGGCCATGTGTCCACCATGCCAGGCATGCGCCAGGATTTCGTCCTTGGACCAAAAGCCTGCTGTGATAATGGGCACGGCTGAAAGAGAAGCTGCCCCCACGATGAATGTCCACCCTGTGATGGGCATCCGTTTCAGGAGACCGCCCATGTTGAACATGTCTTGCGGATCGAAATATCCTTCGTGTTCATCGTCGTGACCATGTTCATGGGCGTGATGACGCCCATGCTCCACGCCATGAATCACGGAGCCAGAGCCCAGGAAGAGCAAGGCTTTGAAGAATGCATGGATGAGGAGGTGGATGATGGCCGCCACCCAGGCGCCAATCCCCAGTGCGGCGAACATGTACCCCAACTGCGAGATAGTGGAATAGGCAAGAACGCGCTTGATATCTTTTTGGGCCACAGCAATGGTCGCAGCAAAGAGAGCCGTAAATGCGCCAATGAAGGCCACAAAAGTCATGGCGCCGTTGACGCCTTCGCTAGCCGCCACAAACACCGGAGACATACGCACAATCAGATAAACGCCAGCAGAGACCATCGTGGCCGCATGGATCAGGGCGGAAACAGGCGTCGGGCCTTCCATGGCGTCGGGCAACCACACATGCAACGGGAATTGCGCAGACTTACCGATTGCGCCCCAGAAAATCAAGATCGAGATGAGCACTGCCCATGACACCGACCCGAAAAATGGTAGATTCACGGTCGAGGTCGCCAATTCCTCCAAAAAGGCGGTGTTGCCAAAAATATCCTGGAAATTCAGGGTGTTGGCCTGAATGAACAGGAAGATAAGCCCCATCATAAAGAGCACATCGCCAACTCGGGTGGTGAGGAAGGCTTTCAATCCCGCCTGCTTCGGGGTAATCTGAGAGGGATCGGGATAAGACTTTTCAAACCAGAACCCAATCAGGAGATACGAACAAAGCCCCATAAGCTCCCAAAAGATGAAAAGCATCAGCAGGTTGTCGGCAACCACCAAACCAAGCATCCCGGTTGCGAAGAGAGAAATATATGCAAAGAAACGGCTGTAGCGCGGATCCAACCCATCTGTGTTCAGAGATGGGTCCAGGTGCCCAGGAAAGGTCATATACCCTGAGCTATAGATGAAAATCATGGTTAATACAAACCCAACCATGAACAACATCCCGGCAGTCACCGCGTCGACAGCAACGCCCATGTGGAAAGTCAACCCGCCCATGGGCAACCAAGGCACATGCAATGCGAAGGGATGCTCGGTAAGTTCGGGGTTGACAAAGAAGGTGATGGCCACGGCCCAGGAAAGAATCCAGGCGATCACCACAGCGCCGATGGCGATGTTAGAACTCAACCTCTTTTTAGGGTTGGCGAAGAGAATAATGGCGAAGAATGCCAGGGCTGTGGGTAGGGGTATCAGCCAAGTCAAATTGAAAATGACGTCAGACATAAGCGACCTCGATGATGGCGGAAGTCAGAGGAAAGACGTGAATACGCTTCAATGATGCGTCGTCTTTCGAATGTATGTAAGCAAACTATCGGTCGTACAATGCCACGTATACGCAAACTATGTTCAAGATAACATTGGCGTGAAGGGCCCTCTTCCTCTCGTCGCTGTTGTTTCAGTTAGGACCGCAAACATGCCAATGCCACATCATAGCTAAAGCCTCAATTCATTGATTTCATCCACATTGATGGTCTTCCGAGTGCGGTAAATGGAGATCATCAATGCCAAACCAACCGCCGCTTCGGCGGCAGCAACGGCAAAGACAAAAACCACAAAAATCTGACCCGAAAGGTCCTCGGGCGTCAGGTATCGCCAAAAAGCGACCAAATTGACATTAACTGCATTGAGCATCAACTCCACACCCATTAACACCGCGATGGCGTTACGACGAGCCAAGACGGCAAAGAAGCCGATGCTAAACAGGGCTGTGGCGAAGATGAGGTACCATGTCAAAGGCACTGTCACGAGATGCCTCCTGGATTTTGAAGAATTGCTTGGTTTTTGTTTCGAGAGTGTTAGCTATTCCTTTCGCGGGCGAGCATGATCGCACCGACCAGGGCTACCAATAAGAGGACCGACGCCACTTCAAAGGGCACCACAAAATGACCGACAAAGCCCTGACCGATTTGAGAAATGGCATCAGCAGGCACTTCAGCAGAGACCTGAGCGAATGGCATCTGGATGAGCAACCAGCCCATCAGCAAAAAGAAGAAAACCACACCGCCCATGGCCAAATACCACTGGCGATTGTATGCGCCCGCCTCTTTGCCCATGACATTCTTTGAAAGCATGATGGCGAACACAATCAATGTGGCGATCGCACCAATATAAATGATGATCTGCGCTGCGCCTAAGAATTCGGCCTCGAGCATGATAAAGAGCACGGCAATACCGAAAAAGACGCCCACCAAAAACAACGCAGCGTGGAATAAGTTGCGGGCAACCACCGTGCCCAACGCCATCAATAAAGTGATGGCTGCGACAATGATGAAGAGAATTTGTCCGACCATAAAGCCAGTTCCTTACAGACGAGGGAGTTCGGGAGCGAATAAGCGCTTGTTTTTGGTTTCAGATAGGGTGCGTGTATAGCGCCCCAACAGAGAAAGCATCACTAGCAGGACGACGATGTTCATGACTAGCAACAGGACATTCGTCATATAACCAGGCCAACTCATTTCGGCGCCCATTTTGACGATAATGGCCGCCCCCAGCAAGAGCGCCAGGCCCATAGGCACCAGCACCTTCCAACAAAATGCCATCATTTGATCGATGCGGAGGCGAGGGAAGGTAGCTCGCACCCAGGCGAATAAGAAGAACATGAAAAACGTCTTGGCGAAGAAATAAACAACGCCCAATGCGGGAATTTTATCCACAAAGGGCCCTTGCCACCCTCCCAGGAAAAGCGTTGTGGCAATGGCCGATAAAATCCACGTGTTCAAAAAGAATGCCAAATAAAACCATGCAAATTTCATGGCCGAATATTCGATGTTGTACCCGGCTACGATCTCCGACTCTGCTTCAAGCAGATCGAATGGCGCGCGTTCTCCCTCGGCCAACGCTGCAATGAAGTAAAGAAGAAAAGCCGCGGGCATGATCCAAACGAACCAGCCTAAGCCAAACAGGCCGCCTTGCCCGCTAGCGATATCGTTCAGGTTCAAACTACCCACCAGCAACACCGGGATCATCATCACAAGAGCGATGGGAATTTCATAACTCAAGAGCTGAGCGACCACGCGAAATCCACCCAACAGGGCGTATTTGTTGCGCGAGGCCCAGCCAGCCATCAACATGGCCATTGTGCCCAACGCGCCAAAAGCCATCAAATAGAGAACGCCCACGTTGATGTTTGCTCCCACCACCTGATCCGCAAACGGGATCACAGCAAAGAGCATCAACACATGAAAAACGGCGATGATGGGCGCCAGATTATAGGTGATGCGGTCCGCTTCCGCCGGCGTAATATCCTCTTTGGTCAACAGCTTCAATGCGTCTGCAATGGGCTGAATCAACCCATAAGGGCCAACGCGATTAGGCCCCAGACGGTCCTGAATGCGACCAGCGAGCTTACGCTCCAGCCAAATGAGGGCCAGGGCCAGGGTTAAGGCTAACCCCAGAATCAGCACCGACCCCACCAGCCAATTAATGAATAACACCCAACCGTCAGGAATGCCAAGTCCTTGCAGCCAGGCGATAAACGATTCTCCAATTGCTCTCAAGTCCATAGGAAAACTCCGAAAAATAATGTTGGAGAGATAGATAACAACGGACAGGTCTTCAAAGGCACAACATTGTGCTCGAGGAAACGTGGGAATGAACTGCCATGAATAAAGGCATCCAAATCATTAGGATGCCGGGCTCCCCACAAAGCAGCGGCAAATTACTGCCACTCCAATGCGTTTTTCTTCCAGGCATAAATGAGGCCGACAAACAGCATCAACACAAAGATAATGGCCTCGAACAAAGCGAACCAACCTACTTTGTTGAAGGCCACCGCAAAGGGAAACAAGAAAATCGCTTCGAGGTCAAAGACCACAAAGATCAAAGCAAACAAATAATATTGAGCTCGGAACTGCACCCAGGCATCCCCCACCGTCTCAATACCACATTCATAGGTTGAATTTTTGAGGGGATTCGGGCGCTTTGGCCGAATCAACCAAGTGAACGCCAGGGTGACAATAGGAAAAATAAAAGCTATCACAGCGAAAACGCCGATGAGGCCATATTGTTGCGTGAGCATCGAGATTTCTCCTTTGAAATTTGCTCATAAAGTGCGATTTTATCGCACCAGAGGTGTCAACGCACATCATCATTACAGCGCTCGAATTCAGCGGTGATTATAGCACAGCTTACATTCCCGTGGAAGTTTTTGAGATAAAAAGATGCATAGGGGGCGCGAAAGGAATTTTACAGGCCCACGGGAACGTCGATAAAAGCCCAGGGCAATCCGAAACGCTCCGACAGATGCCTGGCCAGAGCCTGAATGCCCAACGTTTCAGTCACGTAATGCCCTCCATACAAAACGTTCATGCCCAGCTCTTCGGCCGCATGCACCATGGTATAATCGATCTCGCCCGTTATTAGGGTGTCGCATCCCAGGTCGTGCGCTTCTTCCATGCTGCGGGCAGCGTCGCCAGAACACACAGCCACGCGTTGCACCTTTGCCGGGCCAAACGACTGCGTGCGTAATGGGGGTTGGAGTGCTTCGGAGAAACGTTCCACCAGGGCCAGGAATTCGAGAGGTTGCTCTGGTTCAGCCAGCAAGCCCACATCGAGCCCCTTATAATTGAAGTACGTTCCTATTGGGTGCAACGACAGCAATCGACATAGCTCCGCATTGTTTCCTAACTCAGGATGAGCGTCCAGGGCCAAATGTGCGCCATATAGATTCAAGTCCGCCTCGAAAAACCTCCGGATTTTCTGTCCATACGCGCCGACGAGCCGTTTCGTCGGCCCCCAAAAAATCCCATGATGCACGATGAGCATCTCGGCGCCTGCGGCCAGTGCACCGTCGATAGTAGCATGAGCCGCATCAACTCCCACAGCCAGTTTGGTCACCTCATCGCGCCCCTCAATTTGTAACCCCTGGGGGCCGAAGTCGACAACATCATGGATATGCAATAATTCATCAAGATAAGTAACCAGATCAGCTCGTTTCATGAAGCGCCTCCGCAAAGAAAGGTTGTCGTTGGATGTATTCCACGATTCTATCTTTCCTGTCCATTTTTCTCAAAAATGGGTTTCACAACCACCATGTATCTCGCCTTGCTATTTGACCAGCTCTAAAGAATAGAGTAAACTCCGCCAACTACAATGATATCCCCTGTCTTGCGCTTTGTTCGTTCGGCCACCTGTAATCATCACATCAAAGCGCCCAACCCACCGACAGGGAGTCCTCGCTATGAACCGATATTCACACAAATCCCTATTTCTCCTCCTATTTCTGCTGGCAGCGCTTCTCTTAGCCGTTCCCGTGATTCAGGCCCAAGGCCCGGATGACATTCCCGATCCCTTCCAGCCCGCCGCTCCCGAAGCACCACAACGAGCCATCGCTCCCTATCCGGGCATCTACATCTTCCTCGACCGGGCCGATCTCAGTGCAGAGCAATATCCCTTCCTGACGGGAGGCAACATGACCTTCTTCTGGAAGGATATCGAAATTGCCGACCAGGTCTTTGACTGGACCGTGGTGGATAAATGGTTGGACGACCAGGCGTCCCTGGGAAAGGCAGCGAACATTGGATTTTCGGTGTACGATGGTCGCTGTTGCGGAGGCAGCGCCATCCCTTCATGGATGATCTGGGAACACGAAGAAAGCGTCGTCCGCTGCGACAGCATGAACTGGGCCATTCCTCGCTATTGGGACGCGTATTACCTGCAGCAGTATCAGGAATTCATCGAAGCCTTTGCCCAACGTTACGACAACGATCCTCGCATCGCATGGATCGAAATCGGCACCGGCATCTTTGGCGAAGCCAAACCCAGCGACACCGTGGACTTCCAATGCATGTTGGATGCGGGCTTAACACCGGAATTGTGGGTCCAGACCTCCATGGACATCATGGACGTTTTCGCCGCAGCCTTTCAGAACACCCCACTCCTCTACCAATTCGCCCCGCTTTATGTCATACACCAGGATGACGGTACGCAGATCGGATCGGTGGCACAGCGGCGCGTACTGACCGACTACGCCGCGTCGTTGGGCATGGGACTCAAACACAACGGACTCAAGCCCGATATGGATTTCGCTCTCGTCGATAATCCCACCAAATCCTATTACAAATCTGGTTCCTGGGACCCCATCTACACCTGGTGGCAGGATGTGCCCATTGGTTGGGAAAGTTACGCCACCCAAACCTGTCTGGACCCGATCACGGGCCAGCAAAGCGCTGAAATCACCATGTGGTGCGTATATGCCGGTCTGGCCGCGCACGCCGATTATTTTGTGTTCTCCCGAGACCTCGTCACCGATCCAGGCCGCGCCCCCTATTTGGAATTTGCGCAACACTATCTGGGTGCGGAAGTGACCACCACCGATTCGGTTTGGGTGGCGCTACGAGAAACCGAATTTTATTACTATCCAGCGCGAGGCAACTTCTCCTTCTGGCTCTATCAAAACGATCAGGTCCCTGGCGGAGAAACCGTTCCGGAATGGAATGTGACCACCGCCATGGAGGGGCGATACACGCGACGCACCAACATCCAGGGGGGCAACCCCAACATGTACTTCGATGTTGACAACGCCTGGATGTATCGCAACCAGAGCGCCACCGTCACC
>WFTO01000124.1 GCA_015485435.1 Anaerolineae bacterium
CCGTTGGCTGATTTGCACGTTGCTGGCATTCCTGTGACAACACAGGTGGATTACGCCCTCGTGCATGCAAACCCTCACCTGGCTGTTGACGCCCGCACTCATCGCGTGACCGAAGAAACCGTTCGCGTGTGGGCCGATGCCCCCGGTCAACGCGTTCCATTTCTGCGACAATGGTATCCTGGATGGACAGCGACCATCATGGACCCAGAGACCGGCGCTATCATCGAACAGTTCCCTCTTACGCCAGAGGACACCCGCCCTCCTTATGGTTTGCTCAATGTGCCAGTGCCCGAAGGCGACTTCCTGTTGCGGATTTCCTTCGAAGACACGCTTATCCGCAAAATCGGAAACACCATCTCGATGGTAACCTTGTTGTTGTTGGCTGGGCTCATGATTTGGGACGTATTCGCCCGAAAACGCCCCCGAAACTCCCTTGAGCCTGAAGGACACCCTAAGTCATGATGTCCCGGTTGCGTTCTCCCTTAGTCTTGCTAATCTTGTTGAGTCTTTTCGCTTGGGCGCCGTTGCTTGCCCCTGGTTACTTTTTGCGCGCCCACGACGCCCGGCACAGCTTGATTTGGCTGGTGGAGTTTCATCAAGGCATCGAAAGCGGTTTTTGGTGGCCTCGTTGGGCCCCTGACCACGCCCAGGGGTTTGGCTACCCGCTATTCACCTTTTATGCGCCGCTGGCGTTTTATATTGCTGAGATATTCAATTTGCTGGGTGCAGGCATACTTGGAGCGATAAAAATTACCTGGGGACTGGCCACCATTTTCGCTGGCGTCAGCATGTATGTCCTGGTGAAGCGACTATGGGGCTCTGGGCCAGCGTTCATCGCCGGGCTGCTCTATATGTACGCACCATATCATCTTGCCAATATTTATGTGCGCGGGGCCTTCGCAGAATTTGTGGCGCTGGCCATCTATCCGTGGGTGATCCTCACATTTTGGGATGTGTTGGACCGACCTCGGGCGCGCGGGGTGGCGTTGGCTGCCTTGAGTCTGGGCGCGCTGATCCTTACCCACAGCGTCACCTTGATGTTATTGCCGCCTATGTTGGCGCTTCTGATACTCTATTGGCTTGGGATATCCTGGCGTCATTCAGGGCGTTTTCCCTGGCGAGCAACGTATTTTGCATTGGCTGCAGGGGTCTTGGGAGGCATGCTCTCAGCAATCTTCTTGCTGCCAGTCCTGGTTGAGACAAAATACATCGTGGTCGATCAGTGGCTTCCTGCTGAAAGCTATAATTATCCCCAACAATTCCTCTATTGGTTTCAATGGTTTAATTTTCAGTGGGGATATGGCTTTGCCTTGCCTGGCCCTGACGATGGGATGAATCTTTCCATTGGTTTGTGGCTGGTAGTGTTGGGGCTTGCAGCGACGCCGTTGGTTTTGAAAACCCCACCTAAACGAGCTTCGATTTACTGGGGCTTCTTGGGGGTTGCGATGATCGCTTTAGGGGCAACCTTGGCGCCCAGTCAGATCTTCTGGGATGTCATTCCCATGATCAAACTGGTTCAGTTTCCGTTCCGTTTTCTGGCGCCGGCATCTCTGTTTCTCTCTCTCGCATCCGCGGGCGTCATTGCTGCCTTGCTTCCCCAGCGCCATGAATCCCTTCACCCCCTGTTGTTGACGCTGGCCATAGGCATCTTACTGGCCTCCTGGACGTACGCCAAACCGCAACATACGTCGATTACGCAACAGGATGTCTTGCCCGTTGCCGACATCCGTTTTGAACTGGATTATCCGGACATGCGGGGCAGTACGGCGTTTGCCGCAGGCAAGCCTGTCACATCGCCGAAGATTCCCGCTTATTTGCAGGGTGATCCGTTACCATTGGCCGAGATCATCGCCGGTGAAGGACAAGTGACGAGTATACGTCATGGCGCGGGCGAAGACATCGTGCGGGTTGACGCAGCAACGCCGGTTACAGTACGATTCTTTACGTATTGGTATCCTGGCTGGCGGGCCTGGGTGGATGAGTCACCCACCAGTACCCGATACGATCCCCAGGACCCGAACGCCCTCATTCTGGTGGACGTTCCCGCTGGAGAGCATCAGGTGCGAATTCGGTTTACCAATACTCCCGTGCGCACTGCATCTGCACTGATCTCTATCGCCACCTTATGGATTTTGGTCATCCTTTTCTTTTGGGATACAATCCGCAACCATGCCTTATCGAACTTGCCCAAATTGCGGGACTCGCATCAGCCATAAAGCCAAAACTTGTTTCATGTGTGGCTATGACGTCTCGTCGACGCAACGACCTCGTCGCCCGCGCATCCCGTGGGCGGATATCACGTTGGTTCTGGTCCTGGTAGGGCTGGTAACGCTTTGGTGGCGATGGGATGAAAACCGTCAGGTGTTAGCCATGACACCTTCTCCAACGCCCACATTCACCGCAACCGCCACCATCACGCCAACTGCCACTCAGACTTCCACCGCTACGCCCACACCCACCATCACGCCAACAGCGACTCCCATCATCTATACGGTGCAAGCGGGTGACACGTATTATGGGATTGCAGGACAGTTTGGAATCGATATCGAAGGGTTGCTGGCTGCAAATCCTGAGGCGTCTACAAATGCTTTGCAACCTGGCCAACTCCTCGTTATTCCCACGCCCACGCCCCTATCTGACACGCCAACCCCCACCCTAGAGCCCCTCACCGG
>WFTO01000125.1 GCA_015485435.1 Anaerolineae bacterium
AAAATGAAGTAAAGGGGAGAATGCAAGGTTATTCACGCCGGTAGGGCTTGAGATACGCTCCGGGATAGGGAGCATTCCTTCCTGCAATGGCTAATGCCAAGATCGTAACCAGATACGGTAGGGCAAGAAACGCCTCGTATGGAAGCTCAAATCCTAGCGTCTGCAAGCGTAACTGTAGCGCCGACACCGCGCCGAACAGCAGCGCTCCCCACATGGCCCTGACTGGGTCCCATCGGGCGAAAATGACCAGCGCAATGCTGACCCAACCCCTGCCCGCGATGATTCCAGGCGAGAAAGCCCCTAACTGCGCCAGAGAGAGAAACGCGCCGCCAATGGCCATGAGTACGCCGCCGATCACCAGGGCCAGATAGCGAATGCGATAGACATTGACTCCCGCCGCATCAGCTGCTTCTGGGTTTTCGCCGACTGCTCGCAATTCTAACCCGAAACTGCTACGGTAAAGCACCCACCAGGCGATGGGAACCAGAAGAATAAATGCGATATATGTCAGCAGATATTGATTGAAGATAGGGCCGAGAATGGGGATGTTGCCGAAGATGGAAAATTGCGCAAAGGGTTCAATCGAGGGCAGGACTTTGCTTTCACCGAAAACCAATCTGAAGCCAAAAAGTGAGAGCGCAATGCTCAGCAGTGTGATACCCAGGCCCGAAACATGCTGGTTGACGCCCAGGGTGACGCTGAGCAAGGCCATCAGCAAAGCCATGACTGCTCCTGCCACCATGGCTGCAAGTAAACCCAACCATAAATAAACGCTGAGGCCCACTTCCGCCGCCTTGGCGGCCGCGGCAAACCCTACAAATGCGCCTAAAAACATAATGCCTTCGATACCTAAATTGAGAACGCCTGAACGTTCCGTGTAGACTTCTCCAATGCTGGCCCAAATCAGGGGCGTCGCCACCCGTAATGTTGCAGCCAGCACGCCGATCAGAAATGTCAACCAAACCGCCTGTTCCATAAGCTCTCCAGTTTTACAAAATTAACGGAGTCTGATGCGATATCGTTGTAACAACAGAAAAGCGAGAGTCGCCAGCAGCAGCGTGGCCTGAATCACGCCCCCTAGATAAGAGGGCACGCCAAGGGCGCGGCTCACCGTTTGGGCGCCCGTGTCGATGAGACCGATGAAGAAAGCGGCCAGGGCCACGCCCCACGGATTCAACGTTCCCAGCGTAGCCACAATAATGCCGGTATAACCTAACCCACCAGAAATGGCGTCGATGAGATGGTAATGGATACCGGCAACTTCGTTGACTCCCGCAAGTCCCGCAATACCGCCGCTTACCAATGCCGCTGTCAGCAATGTCCGATCCACATTGATGCCGGCAAAACGAGCCGCTTCTGGGCCCAAACCAACCGCGCGCATCCTTAATCCAAACGCCGTGCGGCTCAAAATAAACCAGACGATGATGATTACGCCGATGGCGATGAGAAAGCCCAAATGCAGGCGTGTGCGAGGAATGAGCTTTGGGAAAATGGCGCTGGCCGCGATTTCGGGTGATTGCGGCCACTGCGAGACAGGATCGCGCCACGGCCCATTGAGAAGAGCGCTAACCACCAAAAGCGCCACCGCGTTGAGCAAAAGTGTGGTGACCACTTCATCGATATGCAGTTTGACGCGCATCAACGCGGGAGCAAGCGCCCACAACATCCCGGCTACAAACCCTCCAACCAACATGAGGGGGATGGCGATCAGGGCTGGCGTTTCATGCATGTGCATACCGATAGCCGTGGCGGCAGTCGCCCCCATGAGCAATTGCCCTTCAGCGCCGATGTTCCAAAATCCCCCAACGAATGCAAAGGTCACCGCTGCGCCGGTTAGTAACAACGGCGTCGACTTCACCAGCACTTCGATAAAGCTGACTTTGCTGGAAAGAGGATCAACGAGGAAGTAATAAAACGCTGCCAGCGGGTTTTGACCGACAAGAAGCACCAGCACCGACGTCAGAAGCATGGTGAAAACAATCGCCAAAACAGGGATCAAAGGTCGAAGCCAGACCGGTGCCGGTGCCCGTTCTATCCTGATTCTCATGCATTTTCCTCCTGGGGACGGGTATTTGTATCTTGACGAACGCCGCTCATGAGTAGCCCCAGTTGCTCAATATCGACATCTGGTGGGACAATCCCCATAATTTCTCCTTCATAGATGACGGCAATGCGATCAGAAAGTTCAAGGATTTCATCCAGGTCTTCAGAGATGAGCAAGATTGCAGCGCCACGCTGGCGCTGTTCCACGAGTTTCTGACGGACATATTCGGTCGCTCCTACATCCAGGCCGCGAGTGGGTTGCGCCACAAGGATAACCGCAGGATTGCGTTCCAACACCCTCGCCAGAATGACTTTTTGCATGTTCCCCCCCGATAGGGTGCGAATCATATCCTCTGGCTGGGCTTTGATTTGATAGGCCTGGATCAACGTCTCGGCATGCTCCCGGATACGGCGTTTGTCGAGCGTGCCATTGCGCACAAATTCATCCAAATGTTCAAGGGCCATATTCTGGGCCACGGTCATTTCAGCCACCACGCTTTCATGCCGATCTTCGGGAATGCGCCCCACGCCAGCCGCCATGATTTTGCGCGGGCCAGCGTTGGTGATATCGTGCCCATTGGCAATGATATAGCCACTCGTGCTAGGGCGAACACCCTCCAAGACCTGGGCCAATTCCCGTTGCCCATTGCCCGAAACGCCAGCAAGCCCAAGGATTTCTCCCGCGCGAACGTGTAAGGTCACATTCTTTACGGCCGGAAGTCCCTGGTTGTCGTTGGCGGAGACTTTTTCTAACCGCAACAACACCTCCTCCTGTGGGGGGGACGCCGGCTTGCTCACGCCAAACGTGGGGCGACCAACCATCATCCGAGCCAATTCATTGGGCGTCGTCTCTTGCGTGCGCACAGTGCCAATGACTTCGCCTTGCCTCAGCACAGTGACCCTGTCGGTGATGCTCATGACTTCGTGCAGTTTGTGGCTGATGAAGATGACCGAAAGCCCCTGTGCTTGCATACGACGTAGCCCGTCGAAGAGTTGTTCGACCTCTTGAGGGGTAAGCACTGCAGTGGGCTCATCCAAAATCAGGACATCAGCATTTCGGTAGAGCGCCTTCAAGATTTCAACGCGCTGTCGCTGTCCCACAGAAAGATCTTTCACGAAGGCGTTTGGGTTTATTGAGATGCCAAAGCGCTGCGCTGCTTCGCGCACCTTGTCTTGGGCTGAGTCCAGATCCAGGCGAAAACTATCGGTATATCCCAGGATGACATTTTCTGCGACTGTGAGGGGAGCGGCCAGGGCAAAGTGTTGCGTCACCATGCCAATCCCCAACTGGATTGCATCCTTGGGCGAGTGAATGGTGACTGGATTCCCTTTGACGCGGATTTCGCCCTCATCTGGATGATAAAGACCATACAAAATCCGCATGAGGGTGGTCTTTCCCGCGCCATTTTCCCCCAACAGCGCGTGAATTTCTCCTTGCGCCAGGGAAAAGTTCACGTGATGATTAGCGATGACCGGCCCGAAACGCTTGGTGATGCCGCGCATTTCCACGGCCGGAATTTTGTCGTTGGTGGTCATGGCACATCAATGTGAGTTGACGCCAGGATACGTCCCATTTTACGTGAGACGCATCCTGGCGAGTGTGTTATTTGGTTGAGGCGGGTGGTTGAGCTTCGTTAATATCGACGCGGAACAATCCCTCTTTAATCTCCTGTTCCCGTTGTTTCACCTTTTGCACCAGATCATCAGAGATTTCAGCGCATTTGACGTCGGTATTAATTGGCGCAAGGCTGGCTCCCCCTTTGCCCATCATGCTGAAATCTTTCAGATCTTGCGCCGTATAAGCGCCTTTAGCTACCTGCTCGATGATGTAATTGACGGTCGGTTCCATGTGCCAGACTGGCCCGCTGACCACGTACTCAGGGGCCAGTTCGCGTTGATCGCTCATGTTCCCGAAGGCGCACAATCCGTTTTCCGCTGCTGCCTCGATGACCCCAAAACGTTCAGCAAAGAGTACGTCTGCGCCCGCATCGATCTGGGCCAAAGCCGCTTCCTTGGCTGCTGCGGGATCGAACCAGCTGTTGATGAACGTGGTCAGCACTACGACGTCGGGGTTCACTTCTTCGGCGCCAGCAATAAATGCATTCACGATCCGGTTTACTTCGGGCACGGGCAAGCCTCCGACAACGCCGATCATGTTGTTTTTGGTAATGCCGCCTGCGAGCATGCCGCTTAAATAAGCTGGTTCATGAATCCAATTGTCAAAGACAGAGAAATTGGGCTCTGCCGGGCCGCCGCCAGAACCGAAAACAAAAGCGATCTCTGGATAATCTTTGGCGACACGCCGAACAGCTTCTTCGTTGCCAAAGGCATCACCAAAAATGATGTCGGGTTTATTCTTTTCGGCAACTTCTCGCAAAACGCGTTCCATGTCGCCCGAATAACCGATATCATCGGTGTAAGAGTAGGTGATCTTCCCCGCTTCCTGGGCCTTGTTCAAGGCTGAATGAATGACTCCATCCCATGGTTCCTCAATGGCTGTCGCATAGGCCCCAAATACCACCAGTTTTCCATCTCCGCCCGTGGCGGCTTCGGGCGTGCCACCAGGAGGGGCGCAGGCACTCAACATGATAGCAAGCAACAGACCGATCAGCACAAATGACGCGCGACGACACATAAATGGTGACCTCCTTTATGAATTTGTGGATGGTGTGGTGTGGTGGAGCGAGGACATCCCTCGCCAAAGGTTTCGATCATTATAATGAGAACATAGGCGATGTCAATCTGGTTGCTGACGGGGGCTTTTCATCATCCGAAGCGTACGTTGCCCTTCATCTGTGGTTGCAATGAAAATGATCTGCAGCGAGGAGTAAGACAATAGGGAATGGAAGATGGGATCGGTCCGCCGGAAAGTCGAGCATTGTTTGACCACGAATGACTTACCGATCATAGATTATCTGTTGTATAATTGTTTGGTGCGCCCGGTGTGCGTGTGTTTCCGGGACCTCTTTGAATGCAACTACTGACACTTTATTCAGGAAACTGTTTCCCCATGGAGATAATCTGGTACGGATTAGCGTGCTTTCGATTTAAAAGTCGTCAATTGACCATTGTTGCCGATCCCTATGCTCCCGAAGTCGGGTTATTGTTGCCCAATATCCGGGCGCGTGTTGTGACCATAAGCCACGATGTCCCCGGGCATAATTACGTGAAGGGCGTCAAGGGACATGAACATGTGTTTGACGGACCGGGCGAGTATGAAGTGAATGGCGTCTTCATCACCGGTGTGGCGACCTACCATCGTGGCCAACCTGGCGAACGGGAGCGCAATACGGCGTTTCTTTATGAATTTGATGATATCAGCATCGGACATTTGGGTGATTTAGGCGCGATGCTTGATCGCAAACAGATCGAAGCCATGAACAGCCCAGATGTGCTGATTGTTCCAGTTGGTGGAGGCGACATTTTGGACGCCTCCCGCGCTGTTGAAGTGATTACGGAATTGGAGCCGCGGATCGTGATTCCTATGCACTATGCTCAACCCGGCTTGAAATGGTCTTTGGATCCTTTAGAAAAGTTTTTGAAAGAGATGGGCGTTGAGCCTACAGATCCCCTTGCATCATTGAAATTGCGAAAATCGGATCTGTCGGGTGAAGAGACGCGCGTCGTTTTGCTCGAATCGCAAGGAGCTCCAGCATGAAAAAGTTCCTCGTCGTTTTTCTGTTGTTAGGCATGATAACCTTGTTGGTTGCTTGTGGCGGTGATTCAAATGCACAACCCCAACCCGCTGAGACGACTTCACAGCCCGCGAATGTTAGCGATCCGACCCTGCAACAGCTAGTGGATGAGGTCGAAAACAGTCCTTCGACTGCTGGGTATTTGAAGCTGGGCAACGCCTACGCAGAGCGCTCCCGCTATTCTGAAGCCGTCGACGCCTACAAAAAGGGCTTGGCTATCAACCCCAATGATTCGGCGACTCTGTCCAATCTTGGCGTAGCGCTTTATCAGATGGGGCGATTTAATGAAGCGAAAGAACAATTTGAAAAGGCGTTGAAGGTCAAGCCCGATGACGCCGCTACGACGTATTTGCTGGGGGCAACGTTGCTGCAAATGGGAGATCAGCAACAAGCAGAAGCTATGTTCAAAAAGGCGCTGACCATCGACCCTCAATTACCCGAAGCACATTTCGGATTAGGTACCCTGTACATGCTGCAAGGGAAGAAAGAACTGGCGATTCAAGAGTTCGAAACCTTCATGGCAGGGCCGCCGGCACAGGATCCGCGCGCCAAAACCGAAGCGCAACGATATCTGAATCAGCTGAAGGGACAATAACGAGCCTTGTCGTTACAAACATTTGAGCTTTTTCAGCTTCCTAACGGATTGAGGGTTGTTTACACGCCCATTTCATGCGTGCGCTCCCTTGCCATTGGCCTTTATTTGCAAGTTGGAGCGCGCTATGAGAGCGATGAGGAGGCTGGGGTCAGCCATTTCTTGGAGCATATGGTCTTCAAAGGGTGCCGGGGATGGCCCACGGCGTTGGATATTGCCAATGCTGTGGAGGGAAGGGGCGGATATTTGAATGCATCAACCAGCTATGAGTTCACTACATTTTGGATCAAAATCGGTGCAAGACATTGGCGAGAAAGTTTGAAGTTGCTGGCTTCGATGATTCAAACGCCCCTGCTTGACGCCAGCGAGATGGAGCGGGAGCGGGACGTCATTTTAGATGAAATCGCCATGTATCGTGATGTGCCTGAAGACCTGGCTGCGCAGTGAGGCAATCAGGCCATGTGGGGAAAACATCCTCTGGGAAGAGAGATCGCTGGCGAATTGGAGACGGTAGCGGCCTTGTCCCCCGAATCCTTGCGAGACTTCCACGCTCGCGCCTATCGTCCCGAGCGCGCCGTTCTCACTCTGGCCGGAGCCATGGATACTGACGCGATACATCAAGCCATAGTGGAAGCCTTCGGACATTGGCAGGGGCGAGATGTGGCCCCGACGATGTTGCCAGCCCCTGTTGCGCCCAAGGAGCCTCGCTATCGCATCGCCAAACGCCAGAGTGAACAAGCGCATTTTCAGCTGGCTGTACCCGCCTTGCCGCGATTGCATCCTCAACGGTTCGTCTTGCGCCTGCTCAATGTCATGGCCGGTGAAGGAATGAGCTCTCGTTTGTGGCAGCGATTGCGAGAAGAGCAAGGGTTGGCTTATAACATCGGTTCATTTACGAATACCTTTTACGACGCAGGCATTTTAGGAGTGTATGGCGGTTGTGATGCAGATCGGTTCGTTCAAGCGTTAGATGCCATTGGGGCCGTTTGGAAGGAACTACAAGAGCGACCCGCATCACAGGAGGAACTGCAGCGTTTCAAGGAATATCTGCGCGGTCGCACTGAACTGGCCGCGGAAGACACCGTGAGTGTAGCGGCCTGGTGGGGCATGCAATTGGCCGCTGGCGCTGAGCCGATGAGTCTGGATGAGACCTTGGCCGCCATTGATGCCGTCACTCCCGAGGATGTTCAGCGTCTTGCCTTGCAGTTATGGCAGCGCGAAAAGCTTGCCCTGGGGTATGTTGGGCCTCTTGATTCGGAAGATCGTTTGATCGCCTGGCTTTCTTGAAAAGAAGGCGTCTTTTCCCAAACTTCTTCTTTATCCCAGACATCCTGTGACAACCCGAACCGTTGCCCGCAACACGATTTTCCTGAGTTTGGCTCAGGGCATCCGTATTCTGCTTGCCCTGGCCTTGATTTTGTACATCGCCAATTTTTATGGACCTGTCTGGCAGGGGAAGTTCAGCATCTTGCTGGCATTTTTGAATATCTTTCAGGTGTTGGCCTCCTTCGGCATGCCACGATTGATCACACGGAATGTGGCCAGGGATTATAGCCAGGGAAATCATTACTATTGGGCGGGCTTGGTGGCACAAGGCTTGACGACCTTGGCGGTCATGATCCTGATGGTGATCGTGGTGGGGCTTATGCCTTATCCGCAAGATACCAAGTGGATGCTTTGGGTGGCTGTTTTGGCGCTGCCCATGTTTACGTTTTATTCCCTGGCTGGGGCGTTGTTGAGGGCCGTAGAACAGATGCAATATCTGGTATATGCCGAGGTCATTAGCGCTGCAGCTCAGTTGGGTACGGCGATTCTGTTGCTGAGTTTGGGGGGCGGCGTCATCGTTTTGGCGTTAGTTCGTGTCATAGGGATTGGACTGGCTGCATTGGCTGTGACGTTGGCTGTGGTCCATCGCGGCCTGGTCCGTCGTCCCAGATGGGATTTGTCCTTCGCTCGCACATTGTTGCAAGAATCGTTGGATTTCTTTGGTATGGCCGGCCTCGACGCATTAACGCAACGGTTGGATATTTTAGTCCTGTCTGTGGTCGCAGGGGAGGCGGTAACTGGCGTGTATGATGCCGCATTTCAGTTGATCAAAGTGATTTTGACCTTTATTTTATCGTTTACTGATGCGGTATATCCGGCCATCTCTCGTTTGTTCACCCATGATCGAAAGGCATTTCGCACGGCATTGTACAAATATCTGAAATGGGGTTTGGCTGCACTCTTGCCAGTTGCATTGAGCCTCAATCTGCTGGGCTCTTTCCTCATCGGTTTGCTCTATCGTTACGAGGGATACCAGGATGCTGTGCAGGTGCTGCAAATTTTGGCCTGGGTGGTTTTGGTTTATTTCCTTTATATCTATCTCTCTCGTGCGTTGATGGCGGGGAATCGCACTCGTTCGGCCTTTGTGCTGACCGCTGTGATGGTCGTGGTGGGCGGCGTTTTCCTGAGCATTGGGGCTGCTTTTTGGGGTGCTACAGGCGCGGCTGTCGGGTTGTTGGGGATGTATAGCGTGGGCGCTTCTCTGACCTGGTGGTTGACAAGGAGCTTCTGAGTCGCACAAAGCGAAAGGATGACGCTTTAGCGGTTTCACTTGTTCAAGAAAAAACGCCCGGCAGGTTCGCCAGACGTCTGTTACATAGGGATGGTGAAGTGGTGGGTGTTATGCGCCTGCCATCGCACTGACAAAGGCGCTGAGCAGTAAGACAACGACGGCCAGAACGGCATTGATCGACAGCAGCAGTGCATTCAGCTTTTCTTTGCCCGAGGGGCCGGCTCCTGGTTTTGGCGGTTGGCCTGGCTGGCCCGGTCCTGGTTGTTTTTTGCCTTGCGGGGTAGGCGGTTGTTGGCGCCCCAGAACCAAGGTGCGATATAAGGCGATGCCGATCATGACCAATACAAGGATGTGTTTTAGGCTCAGGGCAATTGAAAATGGATTGCTGAAAGCGAAGAGCCTGACAAACTCAGGGCTCCGTCGACTCATGAGAAATCCCGTCACGATCAAGCCGACCATGCTGATGTAAACAAAAAGGCTTTGGCGTTTTCGGAACGCGGCCATCACCTTTTTCATCTCTGGTCCCGGGCCCAAAGCCGATCGAACCGATGGCATGAAAGAGATGGCATTCACGATCATGCCACCCATCCACACCACGGTAAAGAGGTTGTGAAGAAACAGCACGATGGAAAAGGTGAAAACTTTTGGATCCATAATGATTGCTCCTTGGTGTAGATCAGGTGTTAGAAGATGCGGTCTTTTTGTTTTGGACAAACAAGAGGATCAAAATGATCACCCAAACAGTAATACGTATCGTCAT
>WFTO01000126.1 GCA_015485435.1 Anaerolineae bacterium
ATATCAGGGACTTTGGCTCGAAGCGTTGCAACGCATTGATGCCCGACCAGAACTCTTGACGCCCTCGGGTGAAGTCATCGTCCAGATTCATCCCCGTGAATATGAGCCCCCTTCGCTTGAACATCTCGAGTGGATTGACACCCGTCAATACGGCAGCGTTCAGTTAGATTTTTACGTTCTCCGTGAAGAGACCCCCGATACCGACCCCACCGAGGGTTAGATCGCCACGTATGGCCACCACCCCCTCCCTGAGAACCCATCCCTCCACTCGCCTACAACCTAAGAAGCGACAGCTGGTCTCCATCCTGGTTTTGTTCTTCTTGTTGATCATCGTCGGATTGGGCCTCTGGCGTTGGCGCGTCACCGCGCCAACCTTCACCGTTGTTATCGATGGAGAACCTATTCAGGTCATCAGCCGCTCCAAAACCCCAGAAGCACTGCTCGCTTCGCTAGGCTATTCCCTTCGACCTGAAGATGAACTGGTAATCGAAGGAAGTTGGGGCGATCAAGCCCGTGTTGTATTGCATCGGGCCCGGCCAATACGTGTGATTGCCGATGGTCGCTCCTTTGAAATCTGGACGCGAGGCGATCGCGTCGCGGATCTACTGCAAGACGCCAACCTCAGTATCTCTCCGGCGGACAGCCTCCTCCTTCAAGGACAACCCGTTCATAAAGAAACCCTCCTTCCACCCGTTACCTGGCGACCGCCAGCAGGTAGGCGCCTGGCGCCCCCCTGGCAGCGGGTTCCAATCCCTCTCACGCTCACCATCCAACGCGCCATTCCCATCCAGATCACAGAAGAAAATATTCTTACCCGCACCATCTGGACGCAACAAGCGACCGTCATCCAGGCCCTAAACGAATATGGCATTCCCATCTTCGAAGGAGATGTGATCTTACCAGGTCGGGATGTCGCCATCGAGCCCGGGATGCACGTGTACATCTATCGAGCAACACCCTTTACCCTGTACGTGGATGGCCAAACCATCGAGGCCCGCACTCGTCAAAAAACGGTGGGAGACGCTTTGCTGGAGCTGGGCATTTTCCCCGCGGGAGAGGATAAGGTGGAACCGCCCCTGGATGCAGAACTCCATAATGGCGCCACCATTCGGGTGACCCGGGTCATCGAACGCATCGAATACGAGGAAGAGCTCCTTCCTTTCGAGACGGTCTGGGAGCCCGATGATACGTTGCTCATCGATACGCGCGTCGTCGGACAAGAAGGACGTCCAGGCGTGCTGCGCCGTCGCTATCGTGTACGGTATGAAAATGGCCAAGAAGTGGCCCGTGAGCTAGAGGATGAGTGGGTGGCCCAGGAGCCCAAACGAAAAGTTATCCTGTATGGCCGAAAGATCGTTCCTCGCACCGCCATGACGCCAGATGGTCCCATTACCTACTGGCGTAAAATCAGAGCATACACCACCTCATATAGCCCCAGTCGCTCGGGGACGGATCCCTCTCTACCCTGGTATGGTCATACACGGCTAGGCTTTAAAGCGGGCAAGGGAATTGTGGGCGTAGACCCTGCGGTGATCAACATGAGTCAGAAGCTTTATGTTCCGGGCTATGGATTTGCCATTGCTGGCGATACAGGGAACTTGAGCGGAAAGCATGTGGACATGGGGTTTGACGATGACAACTACGAATCCTGGCATTGGTGGAGCGATGTATACCTCCTATGGCCGCCGCCGCCCTCGTATGCCATCAATTATATCTTGCCCAACTGGCCCCGCTACAAGGGTAGCAAAAACCCTTATGACGGTCTAGTACAAGAAAATCCATGAACGCGTCCTGCGTTTGCTAATACTTTTTCCCAATGGGAGGATAAGATGCAGGGGTTCAGACCATGCTAAATTGTCGTTTTTGAGATAACGGCGCACCTCTGCCAGATCAATCCGAGCAAAAGCATGTCCCGTCCCCGCCTCCTCCAGTTTGTCCCGCTCCAAACGAGCCAAAGGATAACCATCAGGCCCAAGGATCATACTATCTCTTAAAAACGATCGGCTGGGCTCCTCACCCACTCGATTCGCAGCCAGCAAAAACACACCTTCGCCGCAGCACGAGCCATGGTGAATGCCAGCCACTCTCGGCCATAATCGATCTCATAGGCTGCTGGCAAACAGATTATCTCAGCCTCCAACAAAGTCAAAGCTCGCGCCGTTTTCGACCCCGGTGGTGGCCAATTCGGGGAACACGACCAAATCCGCTTGTTGTTCGCAGCATATCTGGTCGATCAGCGAGCTCATTTGGGCCAAATTCGTGGTGATATCGCCAAGTACGGGGTTGGTCTGGGCCACAGCAACGGTGAATACTGTCATCACAAAGACAAATCAAAACTTTCACAAACCCAATAATGGAATTTGTGTTCTGATCCTAGCAGGTGCCACGACGATTATCAAACCCTGGGGCGTTTTGAGGGGGCGTTGCAAAAACTAATTACTTGTTTTATACTTTTTTACCATCGTCGAAGAACTTCCTTGCACCCGATCTCCATCATCGTGTGCACATCATCGATATCATGTCCATTCGGCACGCAATCCTCGCGCTTTTAAAACAAAAACCTCGCCACGGCTACGAGCTCCATCAGACGCTCGAGGCGTTAATGGGAGGGCGCGAACTTTGGGACATCAAACCAGCCCAGATTCATACGACACTGACGCGACTTGAGCAACAAGGGTGGGTAAAAGGCATGGCGGGAGGGAGGCGCGGCGGGCCTGAGCGCCGAATTTATCATCTGACCTCAAAAGGTGAACAAGCGTTGGACGCATGGTTCGCGCAAGGGGTTGTCGATCAACATCTTCGCGACGCCTTCTTCTTGAAATTTATGGTGGCGTTAACCCTGAACGAGGAGCTGGCCAGACAATTGGTGAGGACACAAAGAGCGGCCCTGTATCGGGAGCTCCATCGCATCATGGCCCTACGACAACGAATTACCCCATATACCGACCTAGCCCACACCTTACTTCTCGACAAAGCCTCAATGCATTTAGAAGCGGACCTCCACTGGCTCGACATGATTGAAAGCCGACTAGACGAAGTCGTCGCCCAGCCCATCCCTGTTCCCAAACCGCGCAAACGTGGTAGGCCACGAAAACAAACCTCTCCAGAAGACGCCTGCAACGCCTCTTCCCAATTCCGTACATCCAAGGGATAAGGAGTAATCTTCATCATGTCACTGGTTATTACCGATAATCTCACCAAAGTTTATGGTTCCGGTCCCGCAGCCATTACCGCGCTTGATGGCGTTTCCCTCCACATACAATCTGGTGAATTTGTGGCGGTCATGGGCCCCAGCGGCTGCGGAAAATCGACCTTGCTGCACCTAATCGGCGGGCTGGACGCGCCCACTCGGGGCGGAGTCACGTTAGACAACAAAGAGCTCACATCGCTTTCAGATGACGACCTCACCTTGATACGTCGCCGACAGATCGGTTTCATTTTTCAATTCTTCAATCTGATTCCCGTGCTCAGCGCCGAAGAAAACGCCGCACTGCCCCTGATGTTGGATGGGGTTAAACCGGCAATCGCCCGAGAAAGAGCCCGCTCCTGGTTGAATCGCTTGGGGATGGGCGCTCGCGTCCATCATCGCCCCAATCAACTTTCGGGTGGCGAACAGCAACGCGTGGCCATTGCCAGGGCGCTGGTCATCGAACCCATGTTGGTCCTGGCTGACGAGCCAACCGGGAATTTGGACTCCCGTTCAGGCGAGGAAATCGTGGGATTGCTGCGTCAGGCGGTAGATGACTGGGGGAAAACCGTTCTCATGGTAACGCATGATCCTCGCATCGCCTCATTTGCAGACCGCATAGTTTTTCTCAAAGATGGACGGATTATTGACGAAACCCGGCTTTCAGGCATTGCGGGCGACGAAAAAATGGTTCGAGATCGACTGACAGACATTTAAACAACCACTTCGTTCCCACGCAGCGGCCCCAGGTCCTTGCACAGGAGAATCGACATGATAATGCAATGGCTTCTGGCCTGGCGATATCTTTGGGCCCGAAAACTTCGCACAACGCTGACAATCCTGGCCATCGTTCTAGGCGTAGCCTTGCTTTTTGGCCTACAAACTCTGATGCCCTCGATTATGCAAGGCTTTCGACAAAGCATGATGGCTGCAACAGGGAACGTGGATCTGGTCATTACGCATGTAACAGGAGCAGCTTTCGACCAGGACGTGTTGCTTCAGGTCCAGGAAATTCAAGGGGTGGCGAGTGCCACGGGCATGCTCAGCAGCGAACTCCCTCTGCCAAATCAACAGGAAGGCCCCCTCCCTTTGACCATCAGCCTCACGGGGGTGGACCCCATCAGCATTCAACATATCCAGCAATTTCCCATGGCGGAGGGTCGATTTCTGATGCCCGGCGATCAATACGCGGTCGTTATTCCCTCGACGCTTGCTGAAAAATTGGGGGTAAAGGTGGGCGATGGGCTGCGACTCCCCACTGCCCATGGCGTGGCCGAGATGACCGTCATGGGCATCTTATCGTCCGCAGTCGCCGTGGGGGCGACGCCGATCTACGCGCCATTAACCATCGTCCAGACTTTGCTCAATAAACCCCACCAAATCAACGCCATCCGCGTCTTGTATCAATCGGGCGTCGATCCCGCCATGGTCGAATCGCTCATCAAAGCCCGGCTTGGCCCCAATTTCCAAACCGAACCCCAACTCACCCTTGGTGCATTTGACTCGGCCATGCAATTGGGCGAGCAATTTCTTGCCATCTTCGGCATCATGGCGCTCTTCTTGGCCGCATTCATCATCTTTATAACATTCCGCACCCTAATCGCAGAACAACGACGCGATATGGCGCTCTTGCGCACCGTTGGCGCCAGCAGGCGCACGGTGATCGGAATTGTTTTCTGGCAGGCGATGTTTGAAGCCATATTAGGCACAGGCGTAGGGTTGTTGGCGGGCTATGGACTCGCCTGGTTGATGATTTTGGGCTTCAACCCCCTGTTACGAGAAATGATGCACATCGAAATCGAGGCTCCGGTGATCACTGCATCCAACGTCACAATGGCGGTGGGATTAGGCGTAGGCATCTCGTTGTTAGGTGCCATCTGGCCCGCACTCGTGAGTGGCAAAATTTCGCCTCTGGAGGCCCTCTCTTCTGGATGGGACGGCGTTGAAGCAGTGAAAAAGGGGCGTACACGCCTCGGCTATCTTCTGTTGCTCTTCGCCATTATTCTGTTCATCACGGGAGAATTGGGGCTTATCAGCCTGGGAGCGCTGTTGATGCTGATTGGCCATGTTTTGATCTTGCCCGCATTGGTGCGACCTCTGGCGCAAAATCTTACCCGCCCTCTCTCATGGTTCTTTACCAGCGAAGGTCGGATTGCCCAGGCCAATCTTGAACGTCAACCCAATCGAGCAGCGCTTACTGCTGCGACAGTGATGTTCAGTACAGCCATTGTGGTCGCCATCCTTAGCATGATTGCAAGTTCTTATGGCGCATTTGCCAATTACGTGGATGAAACCCTGGGCGCGGATTTTCTCATCCTCCCCTCATCTTTGGTGCTTAGCGCAGGCAATCTTGCCCTCTCGCCCGAAATAGAGCGAGAAATAGAGGCCATCGAAGGCGTTGAGGCTGTGGCCACCATGCGCCTTTCGCAAGGACTTGTTCAGGGAACGCCTGTTCAGATCATAGGCATCGACCCCAATGTGTATCCCCGTGTTGCAGGACTTGCGTTCAAGGAAGGTGACGAGACGAATGCATTTCAAGACCTTGGTCAAGGGAGACACATCATCGTCAATGGCATTTTAGCCTCTCAAATGGGCGTTGGAGTTGGCGACACCATCCGCATCAACACCACCACAGGAGAACATGAATACAACATTGTTGCCATTGCTTTGGACTTGCTTAACGCCAAAATCAGCACGGGCTATATCTCACAACCTCTATTAGCATCAGACTTCCAGGAAACCAATGACATGGTCATCCTGGTCAAAGCCAAACCACATGCGCACAACCAAGCGATTGAACAACAATTACAGGCACTGTTTGCCGATTACCCCACATTTACCGTGATGTCCTTCGCTGAATTCAAGACATCGATGGACAAGATGATCACGCAAGGGCTGGTTTTTTACTATCTCATCGTGCTGATCATGGCTATTCCGGCGCTGTTGGCCATGATGAACACCCTCACAATTAACGTCATCGAACGCACTCGTGAGATCGGCGTCCTGCGCGCCATGGGGGCTCTGCGAAGACAGGTACAACGCATGATCCTGGCAGAAGCCTTGCTGATGGCCATGCTTGGAGCGCTGTTGGGGGCGCTTGCGGGCATCTGGTTGGCCTATCTGGTCGTCGCCGGTCTATCTTTCTCTGGTTTTGTGCTCGCGTTCCAATTCCCTTGGGTTGGCATCACAGTCGCGCTCATCCTCGGACTGGCGATTGGTGCCCTGGCAGCGGCATTACCCGCCCGGCAAGCGGCCAGACTGAACATCGTTGAAGCATTACGGTACGAATAATTGTGGTATAATAAAATGCTATACCCACACACTATCTTCCATCCAAACCCCAGTACATACCTATGAATTCACAAGCACTACGTAACAGTATCATTTATATCGTCATCCTGGCCATCTTGGGCTATTTTCTTTGGTCCTCGCTGGTTTCAGCCGATCGTCTCAAAAACGAAATTGAGATCAAAGATCTCAACCAGTTGGCAGAACAGATCAATGCAGGCCAGGTTGACAGCATCGTTGTTGAAGACAACAAACTCGTTGTCACCTATCGTGACAATGAAAATATCGGTATTACCTATAAAGAACCCGACGTTAGCCTCACCAAAATGCTAGAACTGCTGGGGGTGCAGCAGAATGCCTTGGCCAAAGTCAATATCGAGTTCAAATCTCCTGGCTTTTGGTCGAATTGGCCACTGATCTTGAGCTCTGTCCTGCCATTTGTGCTGATCATCGGTATCTTTATATTCATCATGCGTCAAGCGCAAGGGGCGGGAAATCAAGCTTTTTCGTTTGGAAAGAGCCGGGCCAGGCTGATCACAGGCGATAAGCCTACCGTCACGTTCGACGATGTTGCTGGCGCCGAAGAAGCCAAGGAGGAACTCAAGGAAGTGGTCGAGTTCCTCCGGGAGCCGGAGAAGTTTGCATCGTTGGGCGCGCGCATTCCCAAAGGAGTGCTCATGGTAGGGCCTCCTGGCACCGGTAAGACCCTTATGGCCAAGGCTGTAGCTGGCGAGGCCGGCGTCCCCTTCTTCTCCATTTCCGGTTCGGAATTCGTGGAGATGTTTGTAGGCGTGGGCGCCAGCCGTGTGCGCGACCTGTTCGAACAGGCCAAGCGCAACAGCCCCTGCATCATCTTCATCGATGAGATCGACGCGGTGGGACGTCATCGCGGCGCGGGTCTGGGGGGTAGTCATGACGAACGGGAACAGACGTTGAACCAGATTTTGGTGGAGATGGACGGGTTCGACACGGACACGAACATCATCATCATTGCCGCTACCAACCGGCCCGACATCTTGGACCCGGCGTTGCTGCGTCCGGGCCGCTTCGACCGTCAAGTGGTCATGGACCGCCCCGACGTCAAGGGACGCGAGGCGATCTTCCGCATCCACGCTCGAGGCAAACCCATTGCCCGCGACGTCAGTTTCGAGGTACTCGCCCGCTTAACGCCTGGATATGTGGGCGCAGACATCGAAAACGTGATCAACGAAGCCGCGATCTTGGCCGCTCGCCGCAACAAACGCTTCATTGGCATGCCGGAACTGCAAGAGGCCATCGAACGCGTGCGTCTGGGCCCGGAACGGCGCAGCAGACTGCTGACCCCGAAAGACAAGGAGATCATCAGCTATCATGAAGCGGGGCATGCCGTGGTCAACTACTACATGAAACACACTGACCCTGTACAAAAAGTCACCATTGTGCCTCGCGGCATGGCGGGAGGCTATGTAATGCCCTTGCCAGATGAAGACGCCATTGAAAACCGTAGTCGCTTCCGAGATATGATGGCATTTCTCCTGGGCGGACGAGCAGCCGAAGAGGTAATCTTTGGCAAGCCCACAACTGGCGCCAGCAACGACCTGGAGCAGGTCACCAATCTCGCCCGGGCCATGGTGACCACGTTAGGGATGAGCGAGAAGCTGGGACCGTTGACCTTTGGCCAACGCGACGAAATGGTCTTTTTGGGCCGAGAGATCAGTGAACAACGCAATTACAGCGAAGAAGTGGCCGAAGTCATCGACGAAGAAGTGCATCAACTGGTGACCGAAGCTCATCAACGAGCATTGAAGGTACTGCGCGAGCATCGCGACAAGCTGGAACTGCTGGCGAAACGTCTTCTCGAAGTTGAAACAGTCAGTGGCTCCGAATTTTATGCCTTGATGTCTGGCCGCATGGAGGAAACGCCTAGCTCCGCCTCCTGACCAACCCAAAAACAAAAAGCGCAGAGCGCCTCTTTTCACCCTGTTTTCGCAGCTGGCGTTAAGCCCTGCCACGGTGATGTGAGCGAACTCTGCGTTTTTTATTCCCCCCATTTTTCACTACGAGGAGATAAACATGTCTGACTTTCGCATCGAATCCGACTCACTCGGCGATGTACAGGTGCCGAAAGATGCGCTCTATGGCGCCCAAACCCAACGCGCCATCGACAACTTCCCCATTAGCGGCATTCCCTTCTCCCGCACCTTCATCCGAGCGCTGGGCCTGGTGAAGCTGGCTGCGGCCCGGGCCAACGCGGACCTGGGCCTCCTGCCCGACGACTTGGCCGAAGCCATTCAGGAGGCTGCGCAGGAGGTGGCCGATGGCCATTGGGACGACCAGTTCCCCATCGACATCTACCAGACGGGTTCGGGCACCAGTACAAACATGAATGCCAACGAGGTCATCGCCCATCTGGCCGCGGAGAAACTGGGACGAAAAGTGCATCCCAACGACCATGTGAATATGGGGCAATCCTCCAACGACGTCATCCCCACGGCCATGCACGTAGCCGCGTGGATAGAGGCGGATGCCACCCTATTGCCTGGCCTGCGCCATCTCCAGGCCGTCATCGAGAGCAAGGCCCGGGAGGTGACCGATGTGGTGAAAACGGGTCGTACCCATCTGATGGACGCCATGCCCGTGCGTCTGGATCAAGAGATGAGCGCATGGGCCACGCAGGTGCGCAAGGGCATCACCCGCATCGAACGGGTGCTGGAGGATGTGAGCAAACTGGCCATTGGCGGCACTGCAGTGGGCACAGGCATCAACACCCATCCCGAGTTCGGCGATCGCGTGGCGACCATCCTCGCAGAACTCACGGGCCTGCCATTCGAAAAGACGGACAATCATTTCGAGGCCCTCTCCGCCCAGGACGCCATGGTTGCGCTCAGCGGCCAGCTCAAGACCGTGGCCACCAGTCTGATGAAGATTGCCAACGACCTACGCTGGATGAACAGCGGACCCATCGCCGGCCTGGGGGAGATCGCGCTGCCCGCGGTGCAGCCCGGGTCCAGCATCATGCCCGGCAAGATCAACCCCGTCATTCCCGAGGCGGTGACCATGGTGGCGGCGCAGGTCATGGGCAATGACGTGGCCGTGACCATCGGTGGGCAATCGGGCGTGTTCGAGCTCAACGTCACGCTGCCCCTCATCGCCCACAACGTCTTGCAATCGGAGAAAATCCTGGGCAACGCGGCGCGAGTGCTGGCCGATAAGGCCATCAGCGGATTCGCTGTGAATCGAGAGCGCATCAGCAGCCTGGTAGACAAAAACCCCATCCTGGTCACAGCCCTCAACCCCATCATCGGCTACGAACTGGGCGCGAAAATTGCGAAACGGGCCTATGCCGAAAGTCGTAGCATCAAAGAGGTGGCCGCGGAGATGACCGACCTCTCGCCCGAAGAACTGGATCGCATCCTCGATCCGGCCCGGCTCACCCGAGGGGGCATCGTGACCGGGCAATAACTCACGCTCTAACCTCCGAAAGATGGACGAATGTTGCCCGATCAGGTGCAAATCAGGCGTCCATCTTCCGGAGGTTACCTACTACCTGCCACTTGCGACCTGCACGCCCCAAATTATTGCTCAGGGTTCGCGATCTCGATCTCGTGCACATCCGCAAAGTTATTCTCGATGCGCACGTCTTCGTGAAGCAGGCCGCCCCAGATGCGGAAGGGATTGCGGGGCGGGATGATATCCCAAATAATCGTCCCATAGACCAGTCCCCGTTCACCCGGATCCAGAAAACATTGCTCGCGGCCATCGATAATCTCACAACGTAAATCCTCATCCTTGCGCCCCACCGCGTAGCGGAAGGGCCAGTCCTGCCCGAAATTGGACTGGTAATTAAGGCCGAAGCGCCACGTGCCCGACTGCTCGAACCAGCTCGGTTCATCTTCCCGATAAGCCAAGGTGTTGTAATTCTCGCTGGCCTTGTAAACTGTGCCCGGCCACGGGCCCGCAGTGCGGATGGGCACCCGGCCATAGTTTTCGATGGTGGCGGTGAAATGCATGGCCGCTCCCAGCGGAATGTTTAGCTTGTAGCCGCTGTCGAACGGCCCCACCATGGTGATCTTGCCCTCCACGATCTGCGCCCGCGGGTAGCCGCCATCCTTGATGGTGAGCGTACCCGTAATGATGTTGTGATTGCCCACCTTGTCCCAAGCCTCGGCCACCACGAGATAATCGCCATCGGGCGGCGGGTCAGCGCCCTTGTCGATGCCGCCGTCGTAATCGTAGAAGTGATACCCCGCTTCCGTGGGCTCCACCTTGCGTTCGGTAGGCTCCAGAGGATATTTGCGGTTGGGGTTTTCTTCGTCGTGGGGGTTCATGAGGTAGACCTGGATCTCCTCCACCTCTTTCGTCAGCCAGTAGGTGATGGAGGCCCGATCGTCGATGCCGTCCTGGTTGGGCGTGATGACCTCGGGATTCACGGCGAAGTTCTCAAACCCTGGCATCTCCGTATCCGCATCCTGGATGGTGATGACGCCTTCCGCCTGATCCGTAAATCCCCGGGCGTCTGTGGCTTCAATAACCCAACGGTAGCGACCATCGGGAAGCACCCGACCAATATACGCTTCAATGATCTGATCAGGATCCAGATAGATATGCTCTTCAATCACTCCACCCCAGAGGACATTGTAATCTCGGGCGCCGCGATGTTTATTTTCTCGAAAGTAATAGCGGTTGCCCGCTTCATCTTCGAAGTAGATGGAAATATCGCTGGGGCGGCGGATGGTGTAGGAAATGCGCGCGACATCTGCAACACCATCCGCATTGGGGCTGATGACGTCGGGCTCGATGCGTGCATTGGACAGAATGGGGCCGGTTGAGCCGCAGGCAGTCAATGCCAGTGCGATCAGGATTAGAATGAATGGGACTAGGACGATGCGTTTCATAGGCCATCAGTCTAGCAGAATAGGTGGGCGCGGGGCAAGATCATCACGCACCTCCAGCCAACTGCGTCCGATAGCAAGAGAGTAAAAAGCCCCCACCCGAGAGGGCAGGGGCTTGGAAATCACCGTAAAGGTTGTGTGGTTAGACCAGTCCCTGGTCCAGCATGGCGTCTGCCACCTTAACAAAACCGGCGATGTTCGCACCTACCTGCAGGTCACCAGGATAGCCATAGGCTTCCGCGGTTTCCCAGGCCTGGCGGTGGATGGCTTTCATGATCTCATGAAGCTTACGATCCACTTCCTCTCGCGTCCACTGTAAGCGAATGCTGTTTTGCGACATCTCCAACCCCGAGACTGCGACGCCGCCCGCGTTGGCCGCTTTCGCTGGGCCGTAGAGCACGTTGTGCTGCTTGTAGATATCGATGGCCTCAGGCGTGGAGGGCATGTTCGCCCCTTCTGCCACCAGGAAAACACCATTATCGACCAGATGTTGTGCATCCTTGCCATTGATCTCGTTTTCAGTGGCGCTGGGGAAGGCCATGTCCGCCTTGTGGTTCCACAGCGGGTTGTAATCCAGGCTGGGATCCACCGGAGTGTACACCGCGTTGGGATATTTCTCCACGTATTCCTTGATGCGGCCGCGCTTCACATTCTTGAGGTACATGACAAAATCGAGTTTTTCCCGATCGATGCCTTCCTCATCATAAATGTAGCCGCTGGAGTCGGAAAGAGTGACCACTTTGGCGCCGAAGTCTAACAACTTCTCGGTGGTATACTGCGCCACGTTCCCCGAGCCAGAGACCAACGCCACCTTGCCTTCCAGAGTCATATCCCGGGTCTTCAACATCTCAGCCGCGAAATACACTGCGCCGTAGCCCGTGGCCTCAGGACGGATGAGGCTGCCGCCCCAGTTCAGGCCTTTGCCCGTCAGCACGCCGGTGAACTCATTGCGGATTTTCTTGTACATGCCGAACAAGAAGCCAATTTCGCGGCCGCCAACGCCGATATCACCAGCTGGCACGTCGGTATTCGGGCCGATATGACGGAAGAGCTCCAACATAAAGCTCTGGCAGAACCGCATCACTTCGGTATCTGACTTGCCTTTAGGATCAAAGTCGGACCCGCCTTTGCCACCTCCCATGGGTAGGGTGGTCAATGCATTTTTGAAAACCTGCTCGAAGGCCAGGAACTTGAGAATACTCAAATTCACAGAGGGATGGAAGCGCAGACCGCCCTTATATGGGCCGATCGCGCTATTCATTTCAATACGGAAACCACGATTCACATGGATTTCGCCCGCGTCATCCATCCAGGGCACGCGGAACATCACCACGCGTTCCGGCTCAACGATGCGCTCCAAAAGGCGCGCCTGACGATATTCGGGATGACGATCCAGCGCGGGCTTGATGGATTCATATACCTCCATGACCGCTTCGAAGAATTCGGGTTGATTGGGATCACGAGCTTTCACATATTCGAGAAAAGCGTCCATTTTGGGTTGATCTCCTTTTTTGCAGGATGGAATGGAAAAAAAAGTTATTTCGAAAAAGAAAACCTGCTGTCAGGGCATAGGTGGGCCTGAATCAGCAGGTTTTCGTTTCGACAATTGAAGCGAGTATGCCTTTGCGCACGCGAAAACACCCGCCTCCAAAACAGGGGCAGGGTGCATACGTCCACCGGAAATTCGCCATGAAGGCTATTTCCAACGTGCCTGTATTTCACTTGCGTAGAAAAGGGTATACTCCAGCGAAACGCCATTGTCACGCTACTCTTTCGGCGCACGGATTGAAAAGGGGTGTGCGCCAATTGTTGGTAATATACCATATCCATGAAGTTTTTGCCAAGATCGCCAGCGCGCCCCCTCATAATCTGACAACAATTCAACCATCTTCAACACCGAGTTGAAAAACGGCAACAGCATGCATCGAGTGGCGCCCCTCACTTTTTGACAGCATCCCATCGTGGTGCATAATACCAACATCTCAGCGGTCCCAAGTTATTTCCCAAGGTTGTATCATGCAATACACCCACACCGAGCTGGACAAGCTGATCGAAGAGGTCAGCGACGTCGAATCCAGCTTCAAAATCTACCACGAGTTGATGGCCTGGAAGGTGCGTCGGATATTGCTGGTCTCGACGCCCTATGACGCCTGGATTATGGAAGAGGATGGGCGCCTCTCTGAACACATCATCAATGAATATCGGGGGCTAAACCTGAGCCATCCACCACAATTGCATTGGGTGTCCACCGCGGAAGAGGCCTTCAAGCGGCTGGAGGAAAAACGTTATCAGATGGTTATCACCATGCCGCGCATCGCGGACATGGACGCACTGGCATTCGCCAAACAGATCAAAGCCAAAGATCCCGACATTTCGGTCATTGTGATCTCTCACAGCGCGGCGTTGGATCCGGCCGCCTTTGTTGCTCCCGGCCAGCCGCGCGTCATCGATCGCGCCTACGTGTGGACAGGCAACACTGAGCTCTTGGTGGCGATCGTAAAAAGTGAGGAAGACCGTCGCAACGCACCGCAAGACACGAAACTGGCCGGAGTGCGCATCATCCTTTTTGTGGAGAATTCGCCCCTTCATCTCTCGACCATTCTACCAATTCTTTATCGCGAGGTGGTCAGCCAAACCCGAAAAGTGCTCGAGGGGAAGTTGAACGAAGAGCACCGCCTGCTGGTCATGCGCGCTCGCCCCAAAATCCTGGTAGCCGAGACCTAC
>WFTO01000127.1 GCA_015485435.1 Anaerolineae bacterium
CTATCTGGAGGACCAGCCAGCATCTACGAGGCCAACGCCCCTCAGCTGCCCGATATCGTCCTCAGCAGCGGCAAGCCGGTGCTCGGCATCTGCTACGGTATGCAGGCCCTTGCCGCTGCTTTGGGCGGGCATGTCGCTCCTGCCTCGGCCAGGGAGTTCGGTCACACCCTGGTGCAGATCACCGGTGACGCCCCCTTGCTGGCAGGGCTTCCCGAAAAACTCGATGTCTGGATGAGTCACAGCGATCACGTCGATCGCCTGCCTCCGGGGTGGAGGGCTCTTGGTGCATCTGATAACGATACCATGGCCATCATGGGCGATGTCGCCCACAAACGCTATGGCCTTCAATTCCATCCTGAGGTGCAACACACGCGCCATGGGATGGATATTCTTCGTAACTTTCTGTTTGATATCGCCGGCCTGGCTGCAGATTGGACCCCTGCCAATTTTATCGAGCAAATGACCGCAGAAATTCGCGCCAAGGTTGGCGACCAACGCGTTTTACTCGGTCTCAGCGGCGGCGTAGATTCTTCGGTGGTGGCCGCGTTGGTGCATCGAGCCGTTGGCGATCAGCTCACTTGCGTGTTCGTCAATCATGGCATGCTCCGGCTTGGGGAGGCCGAGGAGGTCGTTGAAACCTTCCAGCAGGCCCATGGCATCCATCTGGTGGCCGTCAATGCTGCCGAACAGTTTCTGGAAGACTTGAAAGGGATCACGGATCCTGAAGAGAAACGAAAACGCATCGGACATCGTTTCGTCCGCGTGTTTGAAGCCGAGGCGGCCCGACTCATTGCCGAAAGCCCTGGCGCGCCCTATCGATTTTTAGCTCAAGGAACTCTTTATCCTGATGTCATCGAAAGCGCGGCCACGGGACGAGAACAAGCCGCCCGCACCATCAAAACCCATCATAACGTCGGTGGTCTGCCCGAGGATATTGAATTCGAACTTTTGGAACCGCTGCGTTATCTGTTCAAAGATGAAGTGCGTCGTGTCGGCACAGCTTTGGGATTGCCTGAACGCATAGTGTGGCGCCATCCCTTCCCCGGACCAGGGCTGGCCATCCGCATTTTGGGAGAGGTCACCTGGGAGCGTCTGGAAGTCCTACGTCAGGCTGATGCCATTGTCATCGAGGAGCTTGAATCCGCCAATTTGTATCGGGCCACCTCGCAAGCATTCGCCGTGCTGTTGCCCGTGCAAACCGTCGGCGTCATGGGCGATTACCGCACCTATGGGAACGTTATCGCCATCCGCGTCGTTACAACGGATGACTTCATGACCGCGGATTGGGCCAAGCTACCCTATGATCTTTTAGGACGCATGGCGAATCGCATCGTGAACGAGGTTGCGGGCGTGAACCGCGTCGTTTACGATATCACTTCCAAACCACCGGCGACGATAGAGTGGGAATAATCGTGTTGCATTTTCTTGCCACGTTATCCGTCGCACCTACCCGACACCTATGTTTCGACTACTCCGTTGGCTTGCCATCATTGTTATAGCAGCGCTCATTCTCTTCATCGGCCCATACTATGTGAAATACGTTCAGGGGCGTGACGCCATACCGCCTGGCGTCACTCTGGGAGGTATGCAGATTGGCGGAGCCTCCACCGAGGAGGCAATCGCCAACCTTCATGCCATTTTCGAGCGGCCTATTCTCGTGTTTCATGGAGAAGACCGACTTGTATTGCAGCCAGAAACCATTGATTTTCGCGTGGACGCAGAGGGCATGGTGGCCGAAGCGCAAAACTATGGCAAGGGGTGGAACGCTCTGTGGAACTTCTTTTTTTACATCTTCGATAAGCCTCCCATCGGCCATGATATCCCATTAACATATACGTATGATCGGCAAAAGCTCGCCGATTGGATCACCGCTCAGGCGGCGCACTACGATCATGATCCGCTACCTCCCAGTTTCAATCTTGAAACCCTTTCTTTTGCCAAAGGCCGCCCAGGCGAACGCACAGAGCCAAGTCAGACAGCCATCAATATCATCAACGGCTTCACAGACCCATATAATCGCGAGGCCCACTTTGCCCTCATCAAAGAAGAGGAGGACAAGCCGGGCTTTGAGGCGCTGGAAATCGCGATGCGCCAACGTTTCGAGAAATTCCCTGGGGTTTACGCTGCCTATTTCCAATTTTTGCCCACCGGAGAAGAGATCGATATTGACGCCAATACCGCGTTTTCGGGCATGAGCACGGTCAAAATAGGGGTATTGCTGCTCACGTACATGGATAATGATCTCCCTCTGCCTGACAATATCACCAAATGGATCAGTATCACCGTTACGTCGCCGACTGCCAGCAACGCTGCCGCCAACGCGCTCATGTTTCATTTAGGCAATGGCGACACGCTGGCCGGGGTGCAACGGGTGTCGGAATTTTATCGTGAATTCGGTTTGAAAAATACGTTCATTGCCGTCCCCTACAATAGCAATATCCCTCCGCCCATCATTCGCACTCCCGCCAACACCAATCCCGAATACAAAACAAACCCCGATCTCGCCACCCAAACCACCCCGCGTGATATGGGCGTGTTGCTGGCTGAAATCGGTCGATGCGCCGAGGGCAAAGGTGCATTGCTTGCAGCATACCCCGACAAACTCACTCCCCAAAAATGTGAGGAGCTCATCTGGTGGCTGGAACAAAATCCTTTAGGTTGGCTCATCAAATATGGCGTGCCTAAGGGCGCTCGTATTGGCCATAAACATGGGTATGCTCCCGACACCCAGGGCGACGTGGCCATCATTTATGGGCCAGAAGGTCCCTATGTGCTGACGGTTTATGTGTATCAGTATGGTTGGGTGGTCTGGGATTTGAGCAACCCCTTGATGGGGGACATCAGCCGTTTGGTATGGAATTTCTTTCTCTTCCGTACAGGCCAAGAGCAACTTCCCCCACCCAACTATGATGAAGGCGCTTCATAAGGTTACGCTTCCATTAGCAGAATGCGCGTGCAAAATCTTTGCTACTGGTCGAATTTTGTTGTAGGACAACGTTTTTGTTTGATGGCCTCATTATGATATGATTGACCGTCTACTTCGATCAGATGGTTGTTGTAGGCTCTGTTTTACGATATCTAATCTCCCTCAGGAGTTGCATTTACATCATGGAACAGCTATTCAACCTGCTGGGCGTCGGCCTTACCTGGGGCGTCGCCATCATCGGCGGGCTTTTGGCCGCCTTCTGGATCGGCCTGATTATCTGGACCTGGCGCGATATCCGCCTGCGGTCTGAAGATATCTTCGCCGCATTGCTGGCCACCTTATTGGTCGCCATTTTCAATATATTGGGGCTGTTGATTTATATTCTCGTACGCCCGAAACAAACGCTGGCAGAGCAATATGATCGGGCGTTAGAAGAGGAAATATTGCTCAGGGAGCTGGAGCAGGCTCCTGACTGTTGGAACTGTGGGCGACCGGTGCAGGCCGAATGGCGCTTCTGCCCCTATTGCGAAGCAGAACTCAAACATCCCTGCTCGCAATGTGGCTATCTCTTGGAGCCAGAATGGAAACGTTGTCCGAAATGTGGCGCCCCTGCGGAGGGGTTTGCGTCTCTGCAGACTGAAGCTTCGTCATCTGACACGACCATCATCCCGCCCCCTGCGCAGGCGCCTCAAATGGCGGTGTCTACCGAGGGCAATGCTGCGGATACGCTTTCCCTCACGCAAGAGCATCCGGCAAACATCCCCGAAGCTGACGCCCTGGCTCGGGCCGAAAAATTAAAGCGAGAGCAGGGGCTTCCCTGAAAGGATTCATTGACAAAGTGAACCGTTCATGTTACGCTTTTCTCATGAAGATGACGCTTCGTCCCAGGCGCCGCTTTTTCTAGCCAGACTGCTCCGGCCTGGAAAAGCGAACGCGGGATGAACCAGCTCGCCAAAGCTCTCCGACCGGAGGGCTTTTTTTGTGGACCCATTCTTTGAAGTTACTACCCCGTATGGAGGCTTTGCTGTGTTAAACGTTGGAATCGTCGGCGCCACTGGCTACACCGGATTCGAACTCCTTCGGCTGATCTCCCGCCACCCTCGCGCTCGCCTGGCATGGGCGACCTCCGAAGCTTCCGCGGGAAAGCGGATCAGCGATCTGTATCCAACTCCAGACGACACCCCTTTGGTGCGCTTCGAAGACGCTCCTCTCACGCAGGCCGACGTCATCTTTTTCTGCTTACCCCATGCCGCCAGCATGGAAGCTGTTGCGATTGCCCGAAATGCGGGCATTCGTGCAATCGATCTGTCTGCAGATTTTCGGTTGCCCGACGTGCAAACCTATGAACGCTGGTACCAAACCCGACACTCCCAACCTGGGCTTCTCGAAGAAGCCGTGTATGGACTTTGTGAAGTGAATCGGTCGGACGTTGCCAATGCATCGCTGGTAGCCAACCCGGGATGCTACCCCACCACCATTAACCTGGGGCTATGGCCGTTGGCGCAAGCAGGTGTTCTGGGCCCTCGCATCATTGCGGACTCGAAGTCTGGCGTCTCGGGGGCGGGCCGCAAATTGCGACTCAGCAGCCATTTTGTCGAAATTAACGAAAACATGGTCCCTTACAGCATCGGCTACGCCCACCGCCATATCGCCGAAATGGAGCTTATTCTGGGTTCGCAAATCCCAGATGTCCAGATTACGTTTTCTCCCCACCTCATTCCGGTCAATCGCGGCATTCTCTCGACCATCTACATTGACCTTGATCCTTCATTGGATCCACAGGCCGTTTACCAACTTTACCAACAGGTCTACGCCCGCGAGCCATTTATCCATATATTACCCCCTGGCGCTACGGCGACATTGCGTCATACGGTGCACACGAACCGGGTGGCCATTGGAATCACGCCTCTACCTCGCGCCGGGCAGTGGATCATCACCGTTTCTGAAGACAACTTACTCAAAGGCGCCAGCGGCCAGGCGATCCAAAACATGAACATCATGTTCGGCTTTGAGGAAACCACTGGCTTGATGGCTTAGACAATTTTCATTCATCCTTCCACTGAAAAACGCACACCAACATGTCCGAACGCAGTCCTATTCACGTAATTAAGCTTGGCGGAAGCCAGATAGACGATCGCGAATTTCTTGCCAACATGGTTTCCACCATACGCGAGATACAAAAAAGAGGCGTCAGGCCCGTCATTGTTCATGGAGGTGGCAACGAAATCGCCCGCCTTCACGACGAATTAGGGATCCCGTTTGATTTCGTTGACGGCCTGCGCGTCACGTCCGATCAATCGATGCGCTTGGTCAAGATGGCATTAGGAGGCATCGCCAACTTACGCGTGGTTCGTTGGCTGGTCAATGGCGGCGTCAATGCCATCGGCTTGAATGGCATTGACATGGGCCTCATTCGTGTCGAGAAATTGATGGTCGATGGTATTGATCTGGGGCGCGTGGGCCAGGTCGATGCCGTTCATGTCGACCGTTTACAGCCATTGTTAGACCAAAAAATCGTTCCTGTCATAGCTCCCATCAGTTTAGGTTATGATGGCTTGAGCTATAACGTGAACGCGGATCATGTGGCCGAAGCCATGGCCATCGCCCTCCATGCAGCCCATTTGGTTTTTCTAACCGATGTGCCCGGAGTCAAGATCGTCGATCGCACCATGCGCGTTCTCTCTGCCGAACAGATCGAAGATCTGATTTTCGGCCAATTCATTACTGGAGGCATGATCCCTAAGGTGCGTTCGGCTGCATCCGCAGTCAGACATGGGGTTCCCAGCGCTATCATCACCAATCTTGAAAACTATGCCAAAGGCGAAGGCACCTATATCGTCTCCACCCACGGAAAATCCCCCCAAGACGCCCAGACATAATCTTCCAATCATGTGAAACCATCATACTTTTGCGTATTCACGAGGCAATCTTATGAACATTATTGAACTTGAACAACGTTATCTCGTTCAGGCGTATAGCCGTCCACCCATCGTCTTTGTCGATGGCGAAGGGGTATGGCTGGAAGATGCACAAGGCAACCGTTACCTCGATCTCGTCGCTGGCATTGCCGTGAATGCATTGGGCTATGGCGATCCCGAGCTAGCGGAAACGATCTGCCAGGCAGGGAAAAAACCATTGCATTATTCCAATCTTTATCACAATGAACCCATGGCCCGGCTGGCGAAAAAGCTGGTGGATTTAACCCCCTTTGCGGACAGGGTCCACTTTCAGAACAGTGGCACAGAAAGCACGGAAGCGGCCATCAAGTTTGCTCGGAAGTTTGCGCGCACCCACTTCGGCGAAGGGAAAAGCGATATCGTTGCCTTTACGGGGGCATTCCATGGGCGGACCATGGGGGCGTTGGCGGCCACGCCTCGAGAAAAATACCAGAAGCCTTATGAGCCCCTCATGCCTGGCGTGCGTTTTGCGAAATTTAACGATGTTGACAGCGCCCGGCAGGTCATCGATGAGCAGGTCTGTGCGATTATCGTCGAACCCATCCAAGGGGAGGGGGGCATCCATCCAGCCAGTGTGGATTTTCTGGTAGCCTTACGAGAATTGTCCCACCAGCATCAAGCCTTGCTCATTTTCGATGAAGTGCAATGTGGTGTGGGACGCACCGGATCCTTTTGGGCGCATGAGCAGATAGGGGTTCTCCCCGACATCCTCTGTACAGCCAAACCGCTGGCCAATGGCCTCCCCATTGGCGCGGTGTTGGTCACCGAACGGGTTGCAGACGTCATCCATCCTGGTGATCATGGCACCACGTTTGCCGGCGGCCCATTTGTCACCTCGGTGGCCAATGTGGTGGTGAACCGCATCAGCCAGCCAGCATTTCTGCAACATGTCCAGGAAACAGGCGCTTATTTCAAAAAACGTCTGGAGGCGCTACAAAATTCCCATATCCAGGAAGTTCGCGGCAAAGGGCTCATGCTTGGCGTCCAGCTCGACATTCCCGCTGGGCCGGTGGTCGCAGCGGGTTACAAGCATGGTCTCCTATTGTTGAATGCGGGCTCCCATGTTCTACGCATTGTTCCTCCGTTGATCATTGACAAAGGTGAAGTCGACATTGCCATCGAGCGTCTCGACGCCGTTCTCACGCAATGGACTTAACCGCTCCCCTGCAAGTGCGCTCCTATGCGGGAAGCTCGTCATCCTGGGCTTGCACCTCCCACTGCTTTGGGTTCCGTGATAGCACCATGCGTATTCGTTCAGCTACCGAGGAAGATATCCACTCCATCTGCGAGCTGGTCAATCATTTCGCCGACCAGAATTTAATGCTCCATCGCACGCCCGAACAGGTCCGACAAGCTTTGGGGGATTTTTTGATCGCTGAGGATGAAGGGCGCCTGATAGGATGTGGCTATCTCGCTTATCTGGGGCCAGACCTCGTCGAGCTGCGTTCATTGGCCGTACATCCAACATGGCAGGGCAAGGGCGTAGGGAGGGCTCTGGTTGATGCCTTGGTCCATTTGGCCCAAAGACGAGGGCTTCATCAAATCTGCGCCCTTACACTCAACCCCAACTTTTTTGAACGGCAGGGATTTCATGTCGTGGATCGTTGGGAGATCAGTCCGAAGATCTGGAGCGAGTGTGTGTATTGTCCCAAATTTCACGCCTGCGACGAAGTCGCTGTGTTGAAGGAGTTGGGATGACTCGCGCCAACTCTGTTGCCATTGGAAAGGATTGATGTTCATCACACTGTTGCTGTTGTACGCATGGCTTCTAGTCCTGGTTCGTTGGCGACGACCAGCGCGTCTTCCCGACGCCGTGGCGCCTGGGCTGTTTGCCCTTTTCACCATCGCGTTTTTCTGGCGTCTGGTTTCTGGAGACGCCTTTATGCCCGCGGATGGCGGCGATTTAGGCAGCTTCCTTTATCCTACATATCACTTTATACAACAAAGTTTAAAAGAAGGGGTGTGGCCTCTATGGAATCCACACATTTATAGCGGCGTGCCCTTCGCCGCCGAAATACAGTCTGGCATCTTTTATCCGCCAAACCTGCTGCGCTTTCTATTGGGGCAAGAGATCACTTATCGTGATATGGAAGGACTGGTGTTGGCGCATATCTGGTGGGCTGGTTTCTCCACCTACCTGCTTGCTCGAGGCATCAGGCTAAACCGATACGCCGCTGTATTATCCGGGGTGGCGTTCATGTTTAGCGACCTGTTCATCCTCCATTTCGGCAACCTGAATCTGATTGGCGTGACAGCATGGCTCCCCCTGGTGCTGTTGGGCGTTCATCGATATCTGGAAGGCGCCTCTATCCGATGGGCGTTGGGGGCGGGGCTGGCTCTTGGGATTGGCTCACTGCTCGGACATATCCAAATGACGTTGTTTAGCATGATGACCGTGGGATTCTGGGCTGGTTTCTGGCTGCTAACCGACCTCAGCGCCTGGCGACATCATTGGCGCCGTGCGGCGCTTGCCGTGCTCTTACCTTCCCTGATTGGCATTGGCATCATGGCGCCGATGTTATTACCCGGCCTGGAGATTGCTTCCTTTACCGAACGCAGCGAATGGCGATATGCTGAGACCGTAGGGTTTTCCCTCTCACCCGCCCAGCTTATCGGCATGCTAATACCGGGCTTTTTTGGGCGATCCCCGGCATTGCATTGGGGTTTATGGCCTCGTGTTGAAGTCGGATATATCGGCATCTTCACGTTGATCCTGGCGCTGGTGGGGTTGGTGACGCATCGGGATCGACTTACCTGGATGCTGGTGGGGGTAGGGGCAATCGCTTTGACCTTTAGTTTGGGCGTTTACAGCATTGTTCATGGCTGGTTCACCTGGTTATTGCCTGGTCTGGAACAGCTACGCGCACCCGCTCGTTTCATCTTCCTATTGGATTTGAGCCTGGCCTTACTTGCTGGTCGTGGACTGCAAACCATGATGCAGACCTGGACGCCAGACGAACATGCGCTATTCCAAGGGATATGGAAGCTGCTTCGCA
>WFTO01000128.1 GCA_015485435.1 Anaerolineae bacterium
CCCTTGGCCGAATGATCCAGGGCCCCAGGCCCATCCCTCCACGTCGCCATCTCGAACGAGCCAATTCGATGCTCCCAATTGCGAATATTCCCAGGCATTGTTTTTGAGATGATAATAAGCCCAATATTCGCAGTCCACGCCCTGACAATGACAAAAACAGTCCTCCAGAGGAAAGTTGCAGCCATCGCTGGCGTCGCCCGCACTGATTTTGCAAATGGCTTCGCCAAAGCCACTGGTGGGGTCCATAATGACTTCCAGGCCCGAGAGGCGAAGTAATTCGGCGCCAGTGACGGTGTCGGAGGTAAATTGGACGCAGGCGGTGATGACATTGCCATCGCCGAATTGAATCACCAGCCCCGCCCGATTGATTTCTTGGGCGCGACCGATGGTCTGGCTGAAAGCCAGCACTAGGAGCAGCAGGATCAGAAATCTGAAAAATCGTTTGCCACGCACAGCACGCATTTTGGCAGAAAATGTCGCATCAGGCAACAAAAGAAGCCCTTCGGGTGAGGGCCGAAGGGCTTCTTCGTGGTCTATTGAGCATTCATTTTGCGGCGGCGTTGCACGTACCCTGCCAGGCCCATCAGTCCTCCACCCAATAAAAGGATGGTTGTGGGTTCAGGGATCTCCGCTGGCGGCGGATTGAGTTCCGCTTCGATAGCATCAAAGGTCATCACGGGGGGGAAGGTGGTGGGATTATAGTTGGCGTCGAAGCCTGACCAGGCGAATCCTTCGACCGAACGGTCTGCGGGAACATAACCGCTTACCCCGACCTGAGAAATATCCCAGCCATCGCCGGCGGCGTTGAGATGGAAGTACGCCCAGAAATGTTGGGGGTCGGCGAAGCAGTTGTCAATGGGATTGCCCACGCCGTCAATGTTGCAAATGGCTTTTCCCCAGCTTAAATCGGCCATGGCCACAGGGATGGTAGCGGCAGCCAACACATCGGCGGTGGTGGCGTCAGCCGGGACAGTGACGATTTCGGTGTAGGTGCGGTCAGGAAATTGAATGACCAAAGCCACCCGTTTAGTTGTCCCCTGGGCAAACGCTGTGGTCGCAAGCAAAATCATCAAAGTCAATGCGGTGATGATGACAAACACTCGCTTACGCATGAAATTGGCTCCTTTTGGAAAGAAGAGGAATGGATGAACGACTCACGAAAAAAGCCCCTGTCCTGGTGGACAGAGGCCTCAAGGAATGTTTCGTCAAGACCGGGCCTGTCCGCGCAGGCTTCCGATGCTGTTGCAGTGCGGGTTTTCTGGCTTGGGCCGAAGCCCTCACAGTTGCGGGACAGCGCCGGATTTTCACCGGACTTACCCCGTTCCCGATGACGGGCTCATCGAGAATTACTGCAACCTCTCGGTATGAAGTTTTGCGCTTATGAGAACATCTAGGGAAGCGCCACGGTTTCAAGCTGAGGCACGCCACTTGAAGGATAAAGTAACGCATTGCCATTCTAGCAAAGCCAATGAAGGTTTGTCAAAACCGTTTTCGCAAGCGGATACTGTATCTATTTCGTTGATGACGTCCAACTGCTGGCCTAGACCTGGCCCCATGCAGGTTCTTCGCTGTGCGATGACTATTGGCGCAAGAGAAAGGCTCTCCCACTGTTATGTTGCTTGTTCTTTCTCATCGGTGGACGTTGTCCCCTGCCCACCCCCGGCGGTGCGAACGTCTTCCCATTCCTCGACGTTGATTTCGGCCAATTGCCCCGTGACCATAAAGTCAACGCGTTCTGCCAGATCGGTGGCGTAATCCGCAAAACGTTCCAGGTCGCGCGCAATACGCATCAACTCATAAATGGCTTCAACTTTATCGGGTTTTTTGGTTTTTGCCAGTCGCGCCAGTACGGAAAAGAAGGCCTGACCATAGAGTTCGTCGACAGTGTCGTCTTCGGAGGCGACGCGTAGAGCCAGTTCGGCGTCTTCCGAGGCATAGGCGTGCATGGCGTCTCGAAGCATGGCTTGTCCTGAGCTGGCCATCTCGTAGAGTTCAGGGGGGATGGTCAGGTTGGGGCGCAGAAGAATATGGGGGATGGCTTTGGCAATGCTTTTGGCTTTGTCGCCCATGCGTTCCAGAATGACGTTCATGAACAAACTGGCAAGAATAAACCGGGCGTCTTTTGCCATGGGTTGTTGGGTGCTGATAAGCAGCAACGCGGTGCGCTCATTTTGATATCGAATGGCGTTGACGCGTTCATCCATGGCAAAGACTTCTTGCGCCAATGCCAGATCCTTTCTCTCCAGCGCTCTGATGGCTGTGGTCATTTCATCATCGACGAGCTCGGCCATGGTCAGAATGGAGAAGCGCAGTTGTTCAAGTCGCTGGTCGAAAATACGTCGTAAAGACATGGCTTCCTCTAGGCAAAGGGGTGAGATGGCCAGCCTCTATGAAGGGGCAGGCATTCAAGCGTGTTCATGTTGGACGATGTTGGTGAGGTAGGTGAGAATCTGCTCGCGTATCTGGTCTCGCACTTCTCTGAAGATGTTCATGCGGACGTCGAGTGGACCTTGGGCCTGGGCCGGGTCGACGAAACCCATATGCACCACGGTTCCTTCGCGTAACCAGACGGGGCATGTTTCGGCCGCGTCATCACATACGGTGATCACCAGGTCGAAGGGGATCTCGCGCAGCGCCTGTACGGGTTTCGATTGGTTGTGTGAGATGTCGATCTCCAGTTCAGCCATCACCTGGATGGCCAGGGGATGCACATAGCCGGCAGGTTGGGTTCCTGCTGAGTAGGCGTTGATGAAATCGCCCAGGTAATATTGTGTCAGTCCTTCGGCCATTTGGCTGCGGCAGGAGTTACCGGTGCATAGAAATAGCACGTTCAGTTTTTTGGTCATGTGAATGTTCTCGTGGTGTGGGGCTACCCAAATCGGCCGGTGATGTAGTCTTCGGTGGTTTTGCTCTTGGGCACAGTAAAGAGCTCGTGGGTAGGGCCGAATTCTTCCAGATATCCCGTGCGTTGGCTGTCGACAGTGAAAAAGGCGGTGTAATCAGAGACCCGAGCCGCTTGTTGCATGTTGTGGGTTACGACGATGATGGTGTACTGTTTCGCCAGCTGGATCATTAATTCCTCAATCCGTAAAGAGGCGATGGGATCCAGGGCGCTGGTGGGCTCATCCATGAGGATGATTTCTGGCTTGACGGCGAGTGCGCGGGCAATACACAGGCGTTGTTGTTGTCCGCCTGAAAGCGAATAGCCATTGGCTTGCAGTTTATCTTTCACCTCATCCCAAAGCGCCGCGCCGCGCAGCGATTCTTCGACGAGCTGGTCCAGATCGCCTTGATAGCCGTTGATTTTTGCTCCCCAGGCGACGTTCTCGTAGATGCTTTTGGGAAAGGGATTAGGTTTTTGAAAAACCATGCCGATGCGGCGACGCACCTGAACGGGGTCGACGTCAGGATCATAAATGTTTTTGCCATGAAAGAGCACGTCGCCTTCGACTCTGGCGGTTGGAATGAGGTCGTTCATACGGTTGAAGCAACGAAGGACCGTGCTTTTGCCGCATCCTGAGGGCCCGATGAGGGCGGTGATTTTGTTCTTTTCAATACGAAGGTCGACATTTTTAATGGCCTGAAAGTCGCCGTAAAAGACGTTCAGGTTGTGGGTTTCGATGGCATACGTAGGAGACGCGTTGTGCTGGTTGTTCATAAACCTCAATAGCTCCGTTGATATTTGTTTCGCAACAGGACCGCCGCGGCGTTCAGGGCCAACAGCAAGATTAACAGGACAATGATGGCGGCGGCCGCCAGGTTTTGAAACGCTGCCTGGGGCCGAGCAGTCCATTGATAAATCTGGATAGGCAATGTTGTGAATTTGGAAAACGGTCCGCTGGGATCGACAAAGATGGCAGTTGAGGCCCCAATCACGACCAGCGGGGCGGTCTCACCGAAAGCGCGACTGATGGCAAGAATGCTTCCCGTGAGGATGCCCGGAACGGCGTTGGGAAGAACATGATACCATATGGTTTGCCATTTCGTCGCTCCCAGGGCGTAGCTGGCTTCGCGAAAGGCCCTGGGTACAGCGCGTATGGCCTCGCGGGCGTTGATAATGATGATGGGGAGGATGAGCAGTCCTAGGGTCAGACCTGCCGCCAGGATCGTGCGTCCGTTGGCGGTTGTGGGATCCGTGAAGCCAAACAGCGCGCCGCTGGTGAGAGGCTCTAATGCGCGCACGAAAACAGCCAAGCCCAGCATGCCATAGATAATGGAGGGCACGCCAGCCAGGTTGTTGATGTTGTTTTCGATGAGCTGATCCAACCAGTTGCCCGAGCCGTATTCCTCCAAATAGATGGCAGCGCCAACGCCAACTGGCACAGAAAAAAGCAAGGTTATCAGCACCACCCACAACGATCCCAGAATGGCAGTGCGCACGCCGGCGAACTCGGGCCGAGAAGATTGGCGAGAGGTGATGAAATCCCACGTGACCCACCGTCGGAATTCAAGCTTGGCTCGAGGCTCTTGTTCCAGGAAGGCTTGAATCTGTTCTCTATGAAAGAGGGAATCGTAGAGGCTCCAGGTTTCTAAGATGGTGGGCTTCAGCACCCTTTCAACAACCAGTTGGTGCAATTCCTCATGGCTGCGGGTGTTCAATGGTTGTTCTTTCTCGAATCGACGCAGCACTCCTTTCGAGACATGCGCTTCGAGCAGGGCGATCAGCGTTTCGTTGGATTGTGCTTGGAGATCGTCGCCAAAGACGCGCATGACAAAGACATCTAACGTCTCACTGTCCGGCCCTGGAATCCACCGTATTACGGGCTTCGTGGGCCAGGAGGAACGAACATCCGACCAGTTGCTGGCGTCGGTGAAAAGGTGCTGCACTTCCGTCTTGGTAAGGCCATCCACCCACGTATTCTCCTGACTGATGACGACAGCGATGGCATCGGTGGCGATGCGGAAAGCGATAGGCGTGAGATGATTGCGTTGGCAGCTCTGCCACTCCTCTCTCAGGACGGGGCGGCTGGTCATAGCTATGTCCGCGTGCCCCTCGCAAAGCGCCCTCAGTCCCGCAGCCGATCCGCCTGCTTCCACAGAAATTTGCAATGAGGCGTCATCTTGCTGTAGGCGTTTTATCATGGCCTGGGTCAGGGGGATGAGCGCGGCGTTGCTTACCATAGAAATGTCACCGGCTAGTTGGAGATGATCACTGATGGCGCTTGGGGGCAACCCGGTGGACTGTTGCCAGTGTTCCCAGCTCTGGCTTTTGGCCTGCGCAGGCGCAGTGAAATAGCCCAGTTCTTCAAC
>WFTO01000129.1 GCA_015485435.1 Anaerolineae bacterium
ACGCACATTGACTTGATAGCTTTCTTCGTTGGCTTCCTCGAATTCCTGGTAAATGGTGGCTTCCTGGCGATAATTCTTGGCGACAGCAATGCCCCCGATGCTTTCCTTGATTTTGGCGTTGACCGCGGCCATGGCGCGCATGCCAAGACGCGTGTATTTTCTCATGACGCGGCGAAGGCTGCTGGCCGCCAGGAAAAGGATAGGGAGAAATAGAAAAATTCCCAGAGCAAGACGCCATTCAATATTGACAAGAAAGATGGCCAGTATGAAGGCTTGAATGAATTGGGCCGTCACATCGGTGACCAGCGTCACCACCTCGCCAAAGTCTTTGGTATCGGAGGTGATGCGGGAGACAATGCGACCTGATGAGTATTTATCGAAAAAAGATAGGTCGTGATTGACCGAAGCGCGAAATGCATCGGTGCGAAGCGTCAGCACCACGTCGCCAATAGTGCGAACAGTCATCCGCCGCCGCACCCAGTTGGCCGCCCAGGCCAAGACGCCAAAAAGAAAAACTGCGGTCGTCAGGAGTGTTAATAAGATCGGATTGTCTTTCGCCCGCAACATATCAATGCCGCGACCGACCAGCACCGGCAGCGTGGCATTGGAGCCGGCAATCAGCACCAACATGAGCGTGATCAGGACCAGGCGCTTGGCATATGGCTTGAAATACGCGCCAATCCCCTGGATCAGCTCTCTGTCGCTGTACTGTCGGTCGTAACCTTCAACATCGAGGTTTGCAAAGAAGCCCATAGAGTAGAAGAATGGTTAGCAGGAATGAAGATGAAAAAAGCATCATTCGGCAAAAATGCGCCGATACGCCTCAGAGGTTCTCAGCAATGTTTCATGATCTCCCATCGCGGCAATGCGACCCTTTCGCATCACGATGATCAGATCGGCCCAGCGGATTTGCGATAATCGATGGGTGATAATGAAGGTCGTGCGCCCCTTCGATGCGGCGAAAATGGCCCGTTGGATCTTATCCTCCGTAGCGCTGTCGATGGCGCTGGTGGAATCATCGAGGATAAGAATGGCAGGATCTGTGAGAAAGGCTCTAGCCAAAGCCAGACGCTGGCGCTGTCCGCCCGAAAGGGTGACGCCCCGTTCACCGATCACGGTTTGATAACCATCCTTAAAGGAGAGGATGAACTCGTGGGCCTGAGCAGCTTTGGCTGCAGCGATGATTTCCTCCATGGTGGCGCCAGGCTTGCCAAAGGCGATGTTTTCGGCGATGGTGCGAGAGAACAAAAAAATGTCCTGCTCAATGATAGAAATTTGGCGACGTAACGCCTCCATATTCCAATCCCGAACGTCTACGCCATCCACCAGCACGTTGCCCGAGCTGACATCATAGGTGCGGTTGATCAGTTTGACCAACGTAGTTTTTCCCGCTCCGGTCTGGCCTACAATCGCTACGCGTTGACCAGGTTTGACGTGAAAGGTGATTCCCTCGAGGACGGGGTGGGACTCATGCTGATAGGCAAAGGAAACGTCATGAAAGGCCACCTCGCCTCGCATGATCCCATCATATCCGCCCTCATTTTGATCGATGGTGGTTTCGGCATTGATCAACTCGAGGATTCGGCGCGCGGCCGAGACGCCTGATGAAACGCGTGCGTAGGCAAAGAGGGAGACAAAGGTGGGAAAGCCCAGCAATTGCAACAAGCCCATGTATGCAACCACGCCACCGACATCGATCAGGCCGCGGCGGAAGAGGATGACTGCATGCAAAAAGCCTGCGGCGTTGGCAAGGGCCAGCAACAGCAGGGGCAAAAACCTGGCCTCGACATCCCCCTGATGCACAAAGGCGTTGCGATAGGCGCGAGCCACGGTAGCAAATCGACGCACCTCCTGCTCCTCTTGCGCCGCTCCTTTGACCGTTTCGATCCCATCCAACACTTCGGCCAGTCGGGTGTTCATCTTGCCGAATGTGTCTCGGACCTTACGGGTGATGGGGTCAAGTTCACGCAGGTATTGGGTCAGGGCCACCACATACAAAATCGAGTAGACCACCGGGGTCAGCACCAACGAGGGGTGATATCGAGGCGCCATGATCAGTGGCATAAACATAAAATTCAACGAACCAATGACCAGATTGATGCCAGGGTTCATCATAAAGTTGATCTCCCTGACATCATTGGTGGCCCGGGCCATGGTGTCTCCTACAGGCTGCAGGCTGTGGAAGGTCATACTTTTTCCCAACAGACTCACATACAATTCATCTCGAATGTCTCTCTCGAGGCGCTGGCCGATGATCTCGGCGCTGAAGTTGCGCATGAGCTGAAGCCCGCTGCGAAGCAGCTGCGAGAGCATAATCAAAATGGCGGATCGCAGCAGGATGTCGAGCATCGGCGGATCGGCCAGGATGCCGTTAAAGGCCTGCCCGGTCAAGATAGGAATTGCGGATGCAAGCAAAGCGTTGGAGAACGCACCGATCACCAATAAGACCCAGAAATACCAGTATCGCATCGCATGGGAGAATAACCAACGCTTGGGCCCCTTACGATTGGCGTGATAGCGATCCGGGACGGAAAATTCGGCGAAGTTGGAGGAAGATGCCGCAGTCATGGATGCCATAACATCGGGCATTATACAATCAAAAGGACCATGATTCAAATCGTTCCGGCTTGTTGGGTGCGTTTTAAAACGGAGACGCACATCGGATGGGGCGCCAGTAGCTGGAACTGGCGCGACGCCGGGCTTAATGAGGGTTGTTGAATTGGCCCAAATCCGCTATGATCCAGGGCGACAAAGTTTTTGAAAGATTCTCTTCTCACTTTTTTACATTATGGCGCCCAAAACCATTCATCGCACGACTGGCGAGACCGACATTTTACTGACGTTGGACCTTTATGGCCGCGGCCATGCCAATATCGTTACCGGCATTGGCTTCTTCGATCATATGCTCACCTTGTTCGCCCATCACGGGCTTTTCGATCTCGAGATTGACGCCCGCGGCGACCTCGAAGTTGATGAACATCACACTGTTGAGGATGTGGGCATTTGCCTGGGCAAAGCCATCCATGCCGGGTTGGGAGATCGTTCGGGTATTGTTCGCACAGCACATAGCTATGTCCCCATGGATGAGTCCCTGGCATTTGTCGCCATTGACCTCAGCGGACGTCCCTATTGTGTCTTTGAAGCACAATGGCATACCCCGCGCATCGGTAATCTAGGTACTGATCTCATCGGCCATTTTTTCGAAACGGTGGCGTTTCATGGCGGTTTCAACCTTCATGCCCGGGTGGAGTATGGTCGCAATGACCATCACCAAAGTGAAGCCCTGTTCAAAGCCTTTGCTCGCGCATTGGATGCTGCGGTAAGCAAAGATCCTCGGCGTCAAGGCGTGCCATCTACCAAAGGGACCTTGACCGCCTGAGGGGCAGCTCGCACGGTTTTATTCCCTGTTTTGATTTCATGTTGACATACCTTCGTTCCCTATGATTACGATTCTCGATTACAAAATTGGCAACGTCCGCAGCGTAGAGAAGGCGGTCGAGCGCGCCATCACCGAATCTGGACTGGCGCAAGAGGTCTTGCTTACAGCCGATCCGACCCTCATTCTTCATGCTGATGGGGTCATTTTGCCGGGCGTTGGCGCGTTCGGCGCCTGCATCTCCAATCTTACCACCGCGGGGTTGGCCCCAATTGTGCATCAGGTGGTGGATGAGGGCATTCCATTGTTGGGAATTTGCGTGGGGATGCAAATGTTATTCGAAGAGAGCGAAGAGATGGGGAACTGGAAAGGCTTGGGGTTGCTACCGGGACGCGTTCGCAAATTCCCTTCCGACTTGCGTATCCCTCAGATCGGCTGGAATCAGTTGCACATACGCCGTCCTGATCCCCTACTACGCGGGGTTGCAGACGGCGCGTATGCATATTTTGTGCACTCGTATTATTGCGATCCCGAAGAGCCCGAAGATATTTTAACGACGACCGAGTATGGATTTGAATATGCGTCCATGGTGCGGCGGGGTCGCATATGGGGCGCAC
>WFTO01000130.1 GCA_015485435.1 Anaerolineae bacterium
ATCATAGAGAAAACAACTGACCGTCTGGCGGTCGTTGACCTGTTTGAGCTCGGGCGTGGCCGCGTTGCACACGCCGGGCATGAAGGATCGGCATCGGGGGTAGAAGGGGCAGCCCGAAGGCCGGCTGAAGGGATGGGGGATGGAGCCCTCGATGGTGGGTAACCGTTCGCCCGCAGGCGCGTAGATGGAGGGGATGGATTCCAGCAGGGCTCGGGTGTAGGGATGCTGGGGATTGAAGAAGATATCCTCCACCGGGCCCGTTTCCATCACCCGACCCAGATACATGACCACCACGAAATCCGCGATCTGAGCGATGACGCCCAGGTCGTGGGTGATGAAGATAACGGCCATGTTGTGTTGTTTCTGTAAATCCAGGATCAGGCGCAGCACCCGGGCCTGGGTGGTGACGTCGATGGCGGTGGTGGGCTCGTCGGCGATGAGCAGCCGGGGGTTGCACGCCAATGACATGGCAATCATGGCCCGCTGCCGCAGCCCGCCGCTGAGCTCCCAGGAATAAGCCTCCATGCGCTGTTCGGGATTGGGCATGCCCACTTCGTGCAGGCGTTCGATGGCGATGCGCCGGGCCTCTTCCTTGCTTACATCCTGATGCAATAGCACCGCCTCCATGATCTGGTCACCGATGGTGTGCACCGGGCTGAAGGAGGCCATGGGTTCCTGAGGGATGAGTGCAATTTCTGCACCGCGAATGCTACGGATAGCCTTGCCATGGGGGGAGAGTTGCGCCAGATCGATAAGCGCTTCTTCTCCATTGTCAGTTCGATGCCGAAAGAGGATGGTTCCTTCGACGATGCGACCAGGCTTCTGGATGAGCTGCATCACCGACTTAATGGTGACACTCTTGCCGCAGCCGCTTTCCCCCACGATGCCTACGATCTGTCCAGGATGCACGTCGAAATCTACGCCATCCACGGCCTTGACCGTGCCTTCATCTAGAAAAAAATAGGTTTTCAGGCCTCGAACAGAGAGTAATGGTTCCATGTCTTGGATAACCTCAATGACTGTAGGGGTCTGCGGCGTCGCGAAGGCCGTCGCCTAAGATATTTAGAGCCAGGACCGTAATAATGACGGCCAGGCCGGGCAGCAGCAGCCAGGGGGCCAGGGCCACGGATTGGAGATTTTGGGCCTCTTGTAGGAGCACGCCCCAACTGATGGCGGGTGGACGCAAACCCAGGCCCAAGAAACTGAGAAATGTCTCACTGATGATCATCACGGGGACGGCCAGGGTGGCGGAGGCGATGATATGGCTGTAAAACGTGGGCACCATGTGTCGGAAGATGATTCGTTTTTGGCTGCATCCTGACAGCTTTGCCGCCATGACGAAGTCTTCTTCTCGTAGTACGAGGAAGCGTCCTCGCACCTCTCGTCCTAACGTCGTCCAGCCGATGAGGGCGAGGATGAGGGTAATGGCGAAATAGGTTTGTTCAACAGACCAATCTCTGGGCATGGCCGCGGTTAAAGCCATCCAGATGGGGATGGCGGGCAGGGATTGGAGGATTTCGATCATGCGTTGAATAATCAGGTCGGGTATGCCGCCAAAATATCCTGAGATGCCCCCTAGCAAAACGCCCAAAAAGACGCTCACAAACACCGAAATCAGGCCGATAGAGACTGAGACGCGTGTTCCGTACATGAGGCGAGACCATTGATCTCGCCCTAATCGATCGGTGCCCAGGAGAAAAATAGGATTTTCTTCGATATCACCCTCTTTGACACCAATCAGGTGGATATCCGTGGTGAAGAGTCCCAAGACTTCGTATTCAAAACCCCGGGCCAGAAAACGGATAGGAATTTTTTTCTCCTCATCGATTTTCCATTCCATGCGCAAAGTTTCGGGGTTTCGTTGTCCGATGATGCCATATACAAAGGGATTGAATGTGCCATCATCGAAGAGGTGAATACGTTGGACTGGGACAAAGGATTGTTGCGCTCGGCTTTTTTGTGGATCCATGGTGCTGAAGAACCCGGGAAAGAGTACGATAAGCGCCAAAAGAATCACGACAAGGCCGCTGGCCAAAGCCAGTCGGTGTTTTTTGAACCGCCACCAGGTAAGCTTCCAATTGGGCGCTACGTGGATGGCCGCTGTGTCCTCTTCCCCCAGGCGAAGCTGATTCCATTCTGTGAGGTCGGTAAGGTCCGCATGTTTTGTTTCTTTCTCAGGGATATGGTCAGGCTTGCGCTCTCTCTCCATGATCAAGCCTCCATCCGAATGCGCGGATCAAGCCAAGCCAGCAAGATATCGGAGATTAGTGTGCCTACAATAGCCAGGAAGCAATAAATGAGAACGATGATGCCTGCCAGGAACATGTCCTGGTTGGTGAGGGAGCGCAGCAGCAGCGGGCCGATGGTGGGCAGGTTGAGCACGGTGGCGACAATGACGCTGCCGGAGAAAAGCATGGGGAGATACCAGCCAATGGTGCTGACCAGGGGGTTGATGGCCAGGTGCACCGGGTATTTCAACACCAGCCGCCATTCTGACATGCCCTTGGCTCGGGCCATCTCCACATAGGGCTTGTTGAGTTCGTCCAGCAAGTTGGCCCGCATGACGCGCGCCAGCCGGGCTGTGCCATCTAATGCCAGAATAAGTGCTGGCAGCCAGAGATGCTTTAAGAGATCAACCACCCGCGCTATGCTCCATGGCGCATCGACAAATTCAGGTGAAAATAGGCCGGTGACGCTGATTCCAAAATAGGAATAAGCGAGCCACATCAGCACCAGCGCAGTCATGAATGTGGGGGTTGCGACACCCAGATAGTTGAATACTGTAAAGAAATAGTCGATAAAGGAATATTGTTTTGTGGCGGAGATGATGCCGATGGGGATGGCTAGGGACCAGGAGATGATAAAGGTTGCGGCGCCCAACAAAATGGTTAACAATAGGCGTTCTTTGATGAGCTCCATGATGGGACGTTTCCAGTCAAGAGAGACACCGAAATCGCCACGGACGATGCCGCTAACCCAGCGGAAGTATTGCACGATCAGGGGGCGATCCAGGCCATATTGCTCACGAAGCGCCTCAATCTGGGCCTGGTCCATGGAGGAGCCGGATGCGGCGAGTTCCGCAATGTAGCTGGTGACGAAGTCGCCTGGCGGCGCCTGAATGATGAAAAAGGCGAAGACAGAGAAAATGAAAAGCAACAAGGGCAGGAGTAAAAGCCGCTTGATGATATATTGCGTCATGGCCAGTAGTCACAAAAGAGGATGGATGGGCTGCCCCTGCAAGATGCAAGCAGGGGCAGCTCCAAGGGCTTGACGAACGGTTCGTCAGAAGGGGATGTGAGTCGCTACTGGGCGAAGAAGAACGTCTCGGGCCGAGTGTTCCCCGGTGTTCGTAATGGCCAGTCATTCCCCGCGGTCTCTGGCACATTGCGAAGATTGTTGTTGACAACTACAACGCCCTGGATCATGGGGGTTAGGCCCACGGTGCCGATCTCCCAAATGTTGTCGGCCCAGACTTTGAACAGTTCCTGGGCAATTTTGATTTGATCTTCTCGACCAGAAACTTTCCCCTTGTCGATGAGCTCAACCAGCTTCTTGATTTCTGCTGGGGGCTCCATGCCTTCCGCACCATTGGTTTCGTACCATTTTCGGAACAATGGCCCAAAGGTGAGCGCAGGATTACTGCGCGGGTCCATCTTGGGTTGACCGCTGAAGGGGAATCCTGTTGTATCTTCATTCCAGATTTCCACCATAAGGTCGTTGGTGTCTCGCATTTGGAAGGCCAAAGCGCGCTCACGAACTTCGACGTGCGCCTTCACGCCAACCTTCCCCCATTGCTCTACGGCTAACTGGCCAACATCTGTCCAGTTGCCAAATGCTGGGACAACGTTGATCTCAATGTCTAATGGTTTGCCGCTTGGCAATAGGCGGTAGCCGTCGGCGTCGCGTTCTGTCAGACCAAGGCCATCAAGGAGAGCGTTGGCCTGGTCTGGATCATGTTCGGTGTATTTGTAAGCCCATTCGTCGCCGGGATAGTAAGGATGGTTGGGCGCTGGCACGCCCTGACGTGGTTCGCCCAGGCCAAGAAACGCCAGTTCCTTGATGGCTTCTCTATCCAGAGCGTAGGAAAGCGCCACCCGGAAGTCCTTGTTGCGCAGCAGTTCGCCGATCTCGGGATCGTTCTGATAGGTCTGGTTAAACATGAAGACCGCATCGGAACCACCAAAGGTAGGCCAGGTTACGACATGGTAGCCGCCCTTGTCTTCGTTCTCTTTGAGCACGGGATAGTTGCTCATATTGATGTGCCGGGCCTGGAAGTCCAGCTCGCCCGACACTGCTGCGAGATTAAGGGCTTCTTTATCTGCAAAGAAGGTGAAGCGGACTTCGTCAATGTAAGGCAACTGGTTGCCTTCGGGATCGACGCCGACATAGTAAGGGTTGCGTTTCAGTACGAATACGGGATCTGAAACGGTTGATTCAAAGGGGACCCAGGCGGCGGTGGTGGGGCGGTCCGCATTGGTTTGAGGCAATGCCTTCACGGTGAACAATTCCACCCAGGTTTCGAAACCTGCATCCTTGACCATCTTATCCAACTCAGCGGCATCAGCATAGGATGCATGGAATTGTTTGAGGTAATGAGCTGGCGCATAAGCGAGGTTGGCGATGGAAAGATCGGCGCCATCTTTATTCGCCAAATCCAATAAGAATGCTGTGTTTGGCTGCTTGAATGTCCATTTGACGGTATAGTCGTCGATTTTTTCAACCGTAGCAATGGAACCGTCGTTGTTGACCATCCATGCCGCAGGGGAGGGCATCAGATCCTGATTGAGCAGGATATCGTTGTACCAAAAGAGGATGTCATCGGCGGTGAGGGGTTCTCCATCGGACCACTTGGCGCCGGGGCGCAGGAAGACGGTCCATTCAGTGAAGTCATCGTTGGATTCCCAACCCTTTGCGATGTGGGGAATGACTTCACTGCCATCGGGAGAGAAGCGCACCAGGGCATCGTAAACAACGCGCACGTAGTTGTTGTGGTCGGATGGCCCAAGGAATGCCCGGCGCAACACGCCTCCATATTGGCCAATGCCATCAACGCCTTCTTCCACCAACGGCTCATCGGGCAATCGTTCATCAACGGGAGGCAGTTTTCCCGCTTTGACCAATTCCGCCAACATCGGGGCTTCGTTATATTTGCTTTCCGCGGCGGGCGCTTCCGTTGGGGCTGGGGCTTCGGTG
>WFTO01000131.1 GCA_015485435.1 Anaerolineae bacterium
GTTTGGAGAAAGAGAATGGATAGCCATGATCGGGGTAGGCGAGAAAAAGAAGAGCGGACATCATCTGAGAATTCGAAAAACTTGTCATCCATGCCTGTAGTCGCTATAATTATAACCGAAAGCGCCACCCTAGCTCAGTCGGTAGAGCAACGCACTCGTAATGCGTCGGTCGCCGGTTCGAATCCGGCGGGTGGCTCTAAGATCCCAGCCGCTAGAGCTGGGATTTTTTCGTCTCTAAGCGGATTTTTCGACGCGCCGTGATCTCAATGCCACTTTGAAACCCGTTCATTTTGCGGTAACATGCATAAAGCGGCGCCTTCTTTAACTCTGTGCGATGAAAACGCTGATCACCAAAAAAGTAGGTCCATATTTTCTGGAGGAATCATTCATCCTATGTCCAAACCATTTGCTGTCACCGACGCGGATTTCAAAGAGAAAGTTCTGGAAAGCGACGTGCCTACCATCGTTGATTTTTGGGCGGCCTGGTGTGCTCCCTGCCGTTTGATTGCGCCCATTCTGGAGGAGCTGGCACAAGAATATGGGGGCAAAGTCAACATTGCCAAACTTGACGTTGACCACAACCCCAACACTCCGACTCAGTATGGCATTATGGGCATTCCCACATTGATTCTTTTCAAAGAGGGCGTGCCTGTTGAGCGTATCGTAGGATATATGCCCAAAGAACGGTTGCTTCAGCGAATACTTCCTCACATCGAGTCTTGACTTCCACGATGACCTCACGAGATCCCATCCAGGCGCTTTTTCAATGGACTGAAAGCGGCCAACGCGTCGCCCTGGCCGTGGTAGTCAAAGCATATGGGTCTTCGCCCCGGCCGGTCGGCGCCATGATGGCCGTATCCGAGGCGGGAGAATTTGTGGGCTCGGTAAGCGGCGGTTGCGTTGAAAGCGCAGTTGTGCAAGAAGCGCTCGAAGTGATCAGTGAAAACAGGCCGCGTCTGAAAACGTACGGCATCAGCGATGAATGGGCCATGGGCGCAGGCCTGACATGCGGCGGGAATATTCAGGTTTATATTCTGCCTTGGGAACAAAATCGGGTCTGGCGCGAGCTCATCTCCGCCCGTGAAAATCGACAACCCGTGGTGCTGGGCGTGTGTTACGCTGGCCGTTGGGAAGGAGACCTCGGCTTGTTCTATCGTGACGGACAGGGCATTGGGGAGTTGGCTCAGCGGCAGATGGCGTTGGCGGAGATGCTGGCGGCCACCTTCCGGGAAGAGCGCCCACATTCTGGCGTGGTGTTGCCCGATGGCAGCACCTCGGTGGTGTTTATTCCCTTTTTCTTGCCTCAAAGGTTGATCATTGTGGGAGCCGTGCATATAGCGATGTCATTGGTGCGGTTCGCCAATGAATTGGGGTATGAGACCATTGTTGTCGATCCCCGCCCCGTGTTTGCCACGCCCGAGCGGTTCGCCCATGCCGACCAATTGCTGGTTGCCTGGCCTCAGGAGGTCTTTCCGGACCTCGAGCCAGACTTAGGCACCAGTATTGCGGTCATTAGCCACGACGACAAACTGGACATCCCGGCATTAGAGTTGGCTCTGCAGAGCGACGCTCGGTACATCGGCGCTCTTGGTTCGCGAAAAACCATGGCTCGGCGTGCAGCCATCTTGCGTGAGGCAGGCTTTACCGATGCCGATTTGGCGAGAATCCACAACCCGATTGGCCTGGATTTGGGAGGCCGCAGCCCCGAGGAGATCGCCCTCGCTACCATGGCTGAGATCGTCGCCACCCGCTATAATAAGCAGTTACTGGATATTTCGGAAAAACTGCATTAGAATGAGTTATAACAGGATAGAGATTTATGCCGACCCAGCTTCCACTAATACCCGATTTTCCTCAGACGATCGAAAAAGCCAGACCATTCTTGAAATGGGCGGGCGGGAAAACGCAACTTCTCTCCCAATTTCGAAAACTGTATCCTGTCGAATTGAAACAAGGGCGGTTGACCAAATATGTCGATCCGTTCCTGGGCGGCGGTGCGGTTTTTTTCGACGTTGTTCAGTCTTTTCCTATTCAACAAGCCTTCTTATACGATATCAATGAAGAATTGATTTTGATTTACAAAGTTATACAACGTCGGGTGGAGGAACTGATCACCAAATTGAA
>WFTO01000132.1 GCA_015485435.1 Anaerolineae bacterium
CTATATGGCCGAAGCCCGTCGCCTGGGCGTTCCCGTGCGTCAGCCCCACGTCAACCACAGCGAAGAACGGTTCACCCTGGCCTTCGAGGCGGGACGGCCTGCGTTATGGATGGGCCTGGCCGCGGTGCGGGACCTGCGCCGCCGCAGCATCGAAGCCATCATCGCCCATCGCCCCTACGCGTCCCTGCGCGAGCTGCTGGTGCGGGTGGATTTGCAGCGCCGCGAGATCGAGAATCTCATCCGCTGCGGCGCGCTGGATGGGTTGGGCGAAAGCCGCAACGCGCTGCTGGCCCAATTACCCCGCAATCCGGCCGCGGCCATGCAGCTCGCATTCGATTTCTTCACGCCCGAGGTCGAGCCCGAGACTCCGACCCAACGCCTGGCCTGGGAGACCCGCCTCCTGGGCATGCCCATGAGCCTGCATCCCCTGGAGCCCATCCGGGCGTTACTGCCGCCGGACCTGGTGCGGCTGGGCGAGTTTCGTCATCGCCGGGGGCGGCGGCTGCGCGCGGCCTGCGTGCGTCTGCCCGGTTGGACGGGCGACGGCGGTTATTTTCTGGCGGATGAGACCGACTACTTGCTGGCGATCCCCGAGGATGAGGACGCTCCCCCGCCGCCCTTGTGGGAGCCGGTCATCGTCACGGGCCGCTGGCTGACCGACGATTGGGGCCGAGCGTGGCTTGGGGTTGAAGAGGTTGTTCGTATTCAGTAATCCGTGGGGATGGGCGTTCTCATGCCGTGCGCTTGGGCTTGACCGCAATCTGTAAGCCCAACGCATCGAGCACCGCCGTCAGGCTGAAAAGACGCGGATTGCCCTTTTCAGAGAGCATGCGATACAGGTTTTCTCGATTGAGAGCGGTTTCGCGCGCCAATTGGGTCAGGCCGCGGGCGTTGGCGACGTCGCGTAATGCCAGCAGAAACACGTCCTGCGAGCCCTCTTCAAGCGCGGCGTTGAGATAGGCCGCTGCCTCTTCGGGATCAGTCAGGTCTTGCAGCAACCCCTCTTCATAACTTACTGAGGCCTTGTTCATGCAGTCCTCCGTTTGCAATCCTTCCAAAAGGCTTTGGCTTTGGCAATATCGCGTCTTTGGGTTGACTTATCGCCACCGCACAACAGCACAACGCGTTGGCCTGTACGTGCGAAATAAACGCGAAGTTCGTAAACGCCGTCTCCAACGGATTTCGCATCCCCAAAGTTGCCAAGTCGCACACGATTCAGTCGAACGCGAATCTTTGCGCGGGCACGCATATCGCGTAAGCCGTGCAGCCATTCGCGAAAAGGAATTCGTCCCTCTTCGGTGACAAATTCTTCCAACGAAAAGGGGAGATCATTCAAGATTCCCCTCAGAGTGTAGCATAAAAGCTACTTTTTGGCAATTTGAACTTCTTGCGGTGATTACCCATATCTCGTCAAAGTCGCTCCAGTCATAGACTTTGGAGGTCTCATGCCTGGGGCCAACGAGGCCGCTGCCGCAGTCGGTGCGTCATATTTGAAGTTGCTGACCGACTATCTGACCAGTTGCCAAGGGAGGGTTTATGGCTTCGGCAGCTCGCCCCCGCAGTGTTCCCGATACCAGGCCGCTTCCTGGGGATAGTGAGCCAGTGCCTGAGCTTTTGCCTTTTCCCCCATCTCCACGGCGATGGGCAACTGCTCCTTCACCGAATTGGCGTGATAGCGGGGCAGCAACAGCAGCGGGTCGCCCACCTTCCGTTCGGCCTTCTGCAGGGGAATCCAGTTGAACATGACCGGGCCGTTGGGAAAGATGGTAAAGCCGATGCGATAGCCCGCCTTCCGGGCGACGCGCACCGCGTAGGGGGTGTAGTTGCCGCCGGGCCAGATGAAGGCCACGGGTTTGTCGCCGAAATGCTCATCGAAGTAGGGGAACGGCCCGTAGATCTCCTCCCGGATCTTCTTCTTGGGCGTGCCCGGAATCATATAGAGATGCCGCAGGCCGTGGGATTGCACATCCACAAAGCCCGTCTCATGGGCCGCTTCGATCCGCTCCCACAGACCTGGACGCTCATCGGTATTGGCAATGATCCACGAAGAGATGACCACCCAATCGTATTGCTTCAGAAAAGGCATGAAATGCTTGTTAATCACCGGCACGCGGCGGTCGTCTACGAAGAGCATGAGCGATCGGGGCGGGATTTTGGCGTTGTGTTCGAGAAAGTCAGCCGCTTGCTCCGCGGTGATCGTCTGGAAGCCCAATTCATGGGCTTTGCGCATGGTCTGTTTGAAATAAGTTCGATTGACGCCCCGCTCACCCCGCTTCTCCCGCACCCGATGATACATGATGGGCACAATAATCGTGCCCGGCGCAGCGTTGTTCGGATCCCAGCGCATGCGCAGATACTCGCACGTGTCGTCGATGTATGTGACGGGTTTGGCGCCTCGCAGCAACTTCTTACTTTGAAAGATCTGAGGCGGCTCGGGAGTGACGTTGGGGGCGATGGCGCTCTGCAGTGGAAGCGACGTTCCTTCTGGATTTCTGACAATGGTTGGTGTGGTAGCGGGGGCGTCCTCCGGGCGCTGATTGGCTTGACCGACCATGCCTATCGAAATGGCGGGCATCACTACCGGTGTACGCGAAGCAACCCTTTCATCCCGTTGGTCCCAACGTCCCAACATAATCCATGCGCCTGCCATGGCGCCCGACACCAGAAGCACGAGAAAGATCGTACGCCTGGAAGCCTTGCGGACCTTGCTTTCGGGCACCATCGTATCTGCAACAGTTACCCTGCGCGTTCTCGACGGAATTGTCCGTAGAAGTGAAAACTGGCCAACAACAGCGCTCCTCCCATGCTGGCATAGACCAACGCCAAAATGCGGGTATCTAACCCCGAATGACGTATGGCGATCCCAAGACCGATCATGAAAACGACGAGTATGTAGCCTTTGGGGGAGTTAAAGGCAAAAATGCTGACCGGATCGGGCAGATTACATACGCGCTCAATGTTTTTATTGACCGTGTTGGTAAACATAAACTTGTAAAACAAAAAGGCGGAGATCGCGCTAATTGTCATCAGCACCAGCTCCCATGAAATGGGCATGGTGGCAAGCCAAACCCAGGCGCGTGCCAGGAGCATGATGCCGACGCCTGTCCACATGATGCCGGCCAGGAGGAAAAGCCAGTGTCGGGCGACAAGGGGTTTGATCGATTCCATGGAGTTTATTGTATCAAAGAGCAGGAGTGAGGTCCAATATGGGGGGTGTTTTTGACATCGGCACCATTTCGTCAGTGGCGTTCCTGAGGCGTGATGTCACATGGTTGCTTTTGTCAACCTATCTCCGAATGGCGGCCGTAAAGCGATCGAGTGTGCGATTTCTATCGGCCAGCGTTGATAGAGTGTCGACGTTTTAGTGGATGATGGGAAGGAAAAGATAGGGGCGAAGGAAGTGCAGTAGTTGGAGGCCGCCGGTTTCATCGGCGAGCACGACGACGCCATCGCCAAGGGCCACATCGGTGGCCCTTCCTGACGTGCGGTATGAGGC
>WFTO01000133.1 GCA_015485435.1 Anaerolineae bacterium
GAGAAAAATCGTCAGCAAAATGCCCCCAATGATCAGCACCAACGACCAATCTTTGCCCTGTGGCTGGGCCGGGAGGAGAGGATAGGGCACGTAAACGGGCACTTGGGGAGGCGCGGCATGGCCTCCCCCGGCCGGAGGCGGCAACGGGCCCGCCTCGAGAGTGTTTGGCTCTGGCTGCGGAGGTCCATGCAAGGCCATGTAGCGCGGGCAGCTTTTGAATTGTCCTCCCAGACAGAAAACCGCTTGTTCAGATAGGGGAATAGCCTCGTGTGTGATGGTCGCGTAACACCGGTTTTCGAAGCTGGGGTAATTGAGATGGGCGTCGGGGTCATCCAGCAACCCAAGATAGGGGCAAACACTGGCACTCATGGGTTTGATTATAGGTCAGATAAGGGGATGTGACAAAACGGCCGCGTTCCTAAGGCATTAAGCCGATGCAGACACTTTACTTTTTTCCGATTTCCTTTTACACTGTGGCGAAAATACGTGCGTTTTTGCACAGGAATATGTCAACATGAACGCTTACGTCATCTTCGGCATCCTATTCGCACTCGCTATTCTCTACAATTTTCTAAACGGCTTTCATGACGCGGCCAATGTGGTTGCGACCATCATCGCTTCGCGAGCCATGTCCTCGCGTGCGGCATTGTTGCTGGCGGCGGTCGCGAACTTCATCGGGCCTTTGATGTTCGGCGTGGCTGTGGCGACGACCATTGGTAAGGATTTGGTCGATCCAGATAGCATCACGATTACGGCGTTGATCGCCGCTCTGGTGTCGGCCAATGCCTGGAACATCATTACCTGGTGGTTTGGCATTCCCTCCAGTTCATCGCATGCGTTGGCCGGTGGGTTGGTGGGCGCTGCATTGATCTATGGCGGCGTGGCCATCATCAAAATGGATGGCCTGATGAAAATCGCTTTGGCGCTTTTTATCTCTCCGATCTTGGGGTTTATGTTTGGTTGGTTGATTTTGAAGCTGACCTATTGGTTGGCTCGCGGCGCCACCCCAAAGATCAACAAAACCTTCAACCGGGCGCAATTGGTGACCGCCACGGCCCTGGCCCTTTCGCATGGCACCAACGATGCTCAAAAAGCGATGGGGATCATCGTCATGGGCCTGGTGACCCTTGGCTTTCAGGATCATTTCTACGTGCCGCAATGGGTGATTGTCGCCAGTGCGATTCCCATCGGATTGGGAACGGCCAGCGGAGGGTGGCGCATCATCCACACCCTTGGTGGCAAGTTTTATCGAATCCGCCCCATCCATAGTTTTACCTCCCAACTGGCTTCCTCTTTGGTGATTTTGGGGGCGTCGGTCCTGGGCGGGCCTGTCAGCACCACGCATGTGGTTAGCTCCACCATTGTGGGCGTGGGCGCAGCCGAACGCAAAAGTCAGGTGCGATGGTTGAACCTGACCGATATTGCTGTGGCCTGGGTGATTACCGTTCCCATTACTGCGGCACTGGCCGCGGCCCTTTATCCGATTTTGCGGGTTTTCTTGGGTCCTTGATGGACGTCTATTTTGGCTTTCAGCGCACGGCCAGCTCTGGCAAATGGCGTCATCCGGCGTCCTATCCTTTTCTCATTCTCCCAAACTCCTCCCTGGAGGTTGCACGACATGGGCATTTTAGCCACGACCCGTAAAGAAAATATTTTCATTCGTCTCTTACGAGAACAGGCAGAGGTGTTACAGCGCGGCGCTCAAGCTTTAGAGCGTTACATCCTCCAAGGCGATCCCAAGGATGCGGAGATCGTCGAAATGAGTGAAAAGCAAGGAGATGAATTGCGACGCATTCTTATCGATGAGTTGCATAAGACCTTTGTCACCCCCTTTGATCGGGAAGACATCTTCGAATTGTCTCTTTATCTGGACGATGTGTTGGATTATTGTTACACGACCATTCTCGAGATGCAGCTATTGGATGTAGAATCGGATAAATTTTTGAAAGAAATGGTGAGTCGCGTGCGTGAGTCAGCTGATGAGTTGTTGCTGGCCATGCAACGGTTGGAACATAACCCCATGGTGGCGTTGGATCATTCCCGACGAGCGAAACATCGCGAAAATCAAGTGGAACGCCTCTATCGGCAGGCGGTTGCCGATCTTTTCGAGGGGCCGGAGGATAGTCATCATATTATGACGATGTTGCGCACTCGCGAGGTGTACCGCCATGTCTCCAATGCCGCGGATCAGGCGGATCAGGCCGCGAATGTGATCGGTAAAGTGGTCATGAAAATGACATGAAGCACGTGGTCAAGGCATTTATCGAACGGGCGATGCCCGATTACATGCAGGCGCGGTTATGGCGGGCTTACAGGCGCTGGCGCACTCGGGGCGACCGCTACGAATGTCCGCTGTGCGGCGCGCATTTGAAGACTTTATGGCCCCGTGGTCTGTCTCATCCGGTGCTGGCGCAGTATGACATCATCGGCGGCGGTTATCGAGAACATGCTTCCTGTCCGATCTGTGGGTCCACGGAGAGGGAGCGGTTGGTGTATCTGTATTTGCGTGAGCGATCCACGCTTTGGGGGCGTCCCGCGCGGGTATTGCATGTTGCGCCTGAGCCGCAATTAGGCCGCATGCTTCAGAGCTTGCCTCAGGTGCAATATGTGAGTGCTGACCTGTATGAAGAAGATGTCATGGTCAAGATGGATATCACAGATATTCAGTATCCCGATGCCAGTTTCGATGTGATAATTTGTAATCACGTCTTGGAGCACGTGCTCGATGACACGCGGGCGATGAGGGAACTGTATCGGGTATTGAAACCAGGAGGTTGGGCGATTCTGCAAACGCCCTATAGTGAAA
>WFTO01000134.1 GCA_015485435.1 Anaerolineae bacterium
ACATAGGCGCGGTGCTCCAAAATCTGGTCTTGAACTATTTATCTCACTTCGCACACACCCCCGATCGCGAAGCGCGGGAGGATTATCAGCAATGGATTCTGACGACGATTCGAGATATTTGGAATCTCTTTGCTCAAAAATTCGAGCAACTTTGGGTGGAGAATGTCCGTCCGGATAGTGAATTGATGCCTGCCGGCTATTGGGATTTTCCTGGAGGCGAGGAGGCTTTCAAACAATACCGCCAACGCACCCTTCAACACATTTTGGAAGAGACGGCGGGACATGGCGGAGTGAAATTCCTGCGTCGTATGATGGGCATCGTCAGCGTGTGGGATATTTCTAGCATTGAAGATGGTGAGAAACGCGCCGTTGCGGAACGGGCTGCAATTCACATCGGCAAACGTTGGCTTTTGGAGCGAAAATCCATTTCCTCCATCGATGATCTCATCGGCATCGTGCAAGAAGAAACAAAACACATCGCATTGTAAATCTCTTGAATCTTCAACCTCGTGCATGTAGTTTCCTATGTCTCAGTTAGTGATTATTGGCCCGAACGATCCTGCATTGAATGTGTTGGCGGCCGCCTTGGACGAGCATCCAGAGCTTGACGCCACATTGCGAATTATCCCCTGGGCTCAATATCGGGATGCATTGATGGCCGGCCTTTTGTCTGCAGAGAGTCCATGGCAGGCGGCTTTCGTCCCGGGGCATATCTGGTTGCCTGAACTGGCGGAGAAAGGTCTGATGACCTCGCTGGATTCCCTGATGGCGGAGGTTCCTGGTGAAGTGCGCAGGGCCTATGACCCAGAAGACATTGTCCCGGCTGTGGAGAGGGAATGCCAATATCAGGGCCAGCGTTACCTGTTGCCCCTCTTCACCGATGGCCATATCCTGTTCTATCGCAAAGATGTCTTTGATTTTGAGGACGAAGGTCCGGTCCCGGTTATTTCCACCAAAGCGATTGCCGCAATGGCTCGAAAAGGGCATCAGCCGCCCCAACGCTATGGCTTGGCGCTAAAAGCCGACGCCAGCGAGATTTTTACGGATTGGCTGCCATATTTATGGGATTCGGGGGGGCGTATTTTTAACACTGAAGGTCAGCCCGATTTGGATTGCACCGCCAATGTGGAGGCGTTGGCATATTATTGCGCTCTACGGGCTTTTTGTCCGCCAGACACATGGCGTTATGGGAATGCGGAGATCGCCGAGGCATTGCGCCGGGGTGAAGCGTCCCTCATCGCAACATGGGGAGGCCAGGTCGCCCCAATATTTCTTCAGGACCCAACTCTGGCGGACGCCTACGGCGCAGCGGTTTTTTCGACACCCTGGAACGCCACATGGGGCGTGGGAATCCCCGAAAATCAGCCGCAAGAGCTCAAAATGAGGACGATGATGACCTTGATGCAGGTGATGGGGCCATCCATCGATGAAGCCGTCGTTATCGCTGCCGGAAGCCCTGTCCGCGCTCAGACTTATTCCTCCGCAGCTTTGGCCCGATATCCTTGGCTGGCTGCACAGCGATTGATGTTGGAACGGGCAAAGCTCTTGCCTGCCGACCCGCGTTTGGGGCTTTTCCTTGGCGACTTATACACATTGGTTCACAAAGCATTCATCGGCGAGATGTCTCCCAAAGCAGCTTTAGAGGCTGCGCAGCGCCGGGCCATCGCCGCTTTGGAAACACAAAAGGAGCAAGGAAAATGATGCAACCATTAACGCCGCAAACCGCCATCGCATATGTTCAGCAGCTATCCCTCGATGGCTTGCCTATCAATGATGCGCCTTTATCGGCCGAACCGATTACCGAGGGAAATGTCAACCTATTGTTTCGCGTGTATGAGACCCATCGACCGGAACAATCGGTCCTGGTGAAACAGGCGTTGCCCTATGCATGGCGATATCCCGATTTTAAGATGCCCGTGGATCGCTCGCGTATCGAATACGGGATCTTGCAGATCGAAGGGCAATATTGCCCCGATCAGGTTCCGAAGGTGTATCACTACGATGATGAAAATCATATCATGGTTATCGAGGATTTGAATCAACACCAGGTGATGCGCGAAGCGTTGATGCAACAGAGACGTTTTCCAAAGGTGGCCAGACATATGGGCGTATTCATGGCAAGGACCCTGTTTTTTACTTCTGACCTTTATCTAGCCTCGGGTGAAAAGAAAGCCATGGTTGCGCGCTTCCTGAACCCTGTGTTGTGTAAGGTGCAGGAAGACCTGGTGTTTACTCAACCTTACATCCCTCACCCAAACAATCGCGTGACGCCGCCTCTACAACCTGTGGTTGAGAAATGGATTTATGCAGATGATGCATTGCGGGCCGAAATCTTCCATTTTAAAGAACAATACATGACGCACGCCCAGGCCCTCATCCATAATGACCTCCATACAGGGTCTATCATGCTCCATGAAGAGGAAACGAAGGTCATTGACCCTGAGTTCGGTTTTGTAGGACCCATGGCGCATGATATTGGCACCTATTTTGCCAACCTGGCTCTGAGCTACGCTTCGCAAGAAGCCCATGCTTCCGATGACGACCAACGCGCCTCCTACCGACAATGGCTTTTGGCGCAGATTCAGGAAACCTGGACAGTATTTGCCGAAGAATTTTTATCGTTGTGGGAAGAACAGGGCAATGAAGAATGGCCCTCAGACCGTTTTAAACAGCGCTATATGGAGACGCTACTTCAGGATGTGGCTGGATTTGGCGCTGCCGAGATGATGCGACGGTTAATCGGTATGGCGCATGTCCATGATTTCTGGACCATCGAGGATGAAGCTCTACGCGCCTATGCTGAAAGTTTGGGTTTGGCCATTGCCCTGGCATGGATCAACCACCGCCAATCCATTCACTCCATTGACGATCTGGTCGGATTAACCGCCGAGAGCCGACCATTGCTCTAGCAGCCAACGAGGTTCTAATTTCATAGCCATGTGACAGAACGCATATAGACGAAAATTTCATGCGTGAGGATGACAAGTTCGTCTATATGCGTTGTTTTATATCTTCGGTAGTGCAAAAAACAACCGACTCATGCATAATGATTTTACACGCATATTCGATGAACATCCATCATAGAAGGAGTGCTTCCTATGTCATTTCGTAGTATTCAATGGGTTGATGGCGCGGTGCGCATGTTAGATCAGCGTCTGCTGCCAGCTGAAGTGGTTTACCATGATTACACAACGCCCGAACAAGTCGCCGAGGCCATTCGCCAGATGGTAATTCGCGGCGCGCCCGCTATTGGCGCCGCTGCAGCCTATGGGTTGGCGCTGGTGCCCTGGCATGACACCGATGGGGATGTGAATGCAGTGCGAGCAAAACTGAAGGAGGCCGAGCAAGTTTTACGCGCCTCGCGACCCACCGCCGTTAACCTTTTCTGGGCCCTGGATAGAATGATGGCTCGTCTTGAAGACCCTTCCCTTGATAGCGTTGAGAGATTACGCGAGGCCGCGCTTGCCGAGGCCAACGCCATTGCCGAAGAGGATGTTCAGATCAACAAAGCCATCGCATTGAACGCCCTTCCACTTATCCCCGATCATGCCACCATTATTCACCATTGCAATACGGGCAGCTTGGCGACCGTGGATTATGGCACCGCTTTGGGGATCATTCGAATGGCGCATGAGGTAGGAAAGCCTATTTTTGTGTTGGTCGATGAAACGCGTCCGCGATTGCAGGGAGCCAGACTCACCGCCTGGGAGTTGATGCAATATGGCGTACCCTTCAAGATTATCGCCGATAGCGCCTCGGGCCACTTCATGCGCACCATGGGAGTTGATCTTTGTGTGGTTGGCGCCGATCGGGTGGCGGCCAACGGAGACACTGCCAACAAGATCGGAACATACAACCTGGCTGTGGTCGCGCATGAAAATGGTGTTCCTTTCTATGTGGCTGCACCTACCACCACCATCGACATGAACACCCCCTCCGGTGACGCTATTCCGATCGAAGAGCGTCCCTCTGAAGAAGTCACCCTTGTCCTGGGAAAATGCCCCATCGCGCCCGAAGGCGCCGAGGCGGCAAATCCGGCGTTTGATGTCACCCCTGCAAAATATATCACAGCAATCATCACCGAAAAGGGGGTTGTCTACCCACCCTTTGAAGAGAATCTGAAAAAGTTGATGGAACAGCCTGCTTGACCGATGGGTTGGGTGGGCATACAGCCATAGCGAGGAATGAGAAAAGGCCTCCGGTGGACGTGCAATCTTGCGTATCCGACCGGAGGCCTTGGTTTTTATGGGGATATGGGTTCGATGTGCGCCCGGCCTGGCATGTGCTTCCAAGCGGTCGCCATGCATGCGTGCTTAACTCTTGGCGATTTCTCGGGCGATGATATGGCGTTGGATTTCGCTGGTTCCCTCATAGATCTGGAAGATCTTGGCATCGCGCATCAGCTTTTCGACGGGATATTCCCTGCTGTATCCATAACCGCCAAAGACCTGGACTGCTTCGGTGGTCACTTCCATGGCCATGTCTGCGCAGAAAGCTTTGGCGTACGCGGCCAGGGTGGTGTTGCGTTTGCCATTATCTAGCAGCCAGGCAGCCTTATATGCCAGCAGGCGTCCGGCTTCGATGTTTATGGCCATGTTGGCCAGTTTGAATCCGATGGCCTGTTTAGCGATGATGGGCTTTCCAAAGGCGATGCGGGTCTTGGCGTATTCGGTAGCTTCTTCAAACGCGCGTCGGGCCACGCCCACCGCCGCCGCCGAAACGGCTGGTCGGGAGCTGTCAAAGACTTTCATGGCAATCAAGAAACCAGCTCCCTCCGGCCCAAGGCGATTCTCGACGGGCACTTCGACATCTTCAAAAAAGACTTCGCTCGCCCAGGCGGCATGCTGCCCCAGTTTAGGCAGCGGTTTGCCCGTCGTGACACCCCATTCGCGTTCAACGATAAAAGCGCTCAGGCCGCCATAACGATCTTCTTTGTTGGTCCGCGCAAAGACGACGAAAATATCTGCAACCGGGCCATTGGTGATCCAGATTTTCGTGCCATTGAGCACGTATTTGTCACCTTTTCGTTCGGCAGCCAGTTTGATATTCGCGACATCAGACCCAGCGCCCGGTTCGGTGACACAATAGGCCCCCATGGCGCCTTCCGCCATTCTGCTGAGGTATGTTTGCTTCTGCTCCTCGGTGCCCGCGATTTTGATAGGCAACGCCGCCAACGAATTGAGCATCAAGGCCGTTTCAATGCCCGAACATCCCCAAGCCAGCTCCTCTGTCAGGATGACCTCTTCGAGCAAAGACATACCCGGTCCGCCATACGCTTCGGGAATATTGACGCTAAACAGTCCGAATTCCTGAGCCTTTTTGATCACCGGCCAAGGATATTCCTCCGAAGAGTCGTAATGCTCAGCAACAGGTTTGATCTCCTTTTCGGCGAAATCATGGGCCAGGTCCCGCAACATTTTCTGTTCGGAAGAGAGTTCGAAATTTAACATTTTGCGCCTCGTCGTTGAGAATGGGAAAGGATTTTTCAAAAATGCAAGCTCATCACCATTTTAACACAGTTTAACGCATTGCGTCAACGGAATGTTGCGCACTGCGTCAGGGTCATCGCGGACCTCAGTATCCTGTCAGGTCTGTCAAGGGGCAAAGGTGATGACGCAAGGGATGGCAAAGCTGTCAATCCCCTGTTGTGATTCCCCGGGCGACGTTCTCCAACGCAACCCTGTGGATGCTCCGCCGTCGAGGTTAACAGCATAAATCAAATCGATATCTCTCTGGCGCAATCGTTGGGCAAACGCTTTCAATGTGCTCCCCTGTCCATCAATGACCCACACCACCCGTCCCGATGCGTCGACGCCCACCGCCGTGCGTCGTGCGACCTTATCACCATCCAAATCGTTGACTTTTTTCCCGTTCCATATGAGCAAGGGCCAGCCCTGAACGCCTAGTTCCATAGGGGGGATGCGTTTTTTAGGCTTACGGACGATCTTCGCCCGATTGTTTCGAATCACCAAGGCGGCTCCCCATTTGGCGCGTACATTAGCGAGCCGCTGTTTATGGATTTCTAAAAGTCCCATATGCAGAAATTGGCCCTCCTTCTCCCAATAGAATCCGCAGTTCACAGCAGCCAGCGCACTGGGATCATCCTGAAGCCAACCGCTGACCGAACGCGTGTCGTTGGGGTCGCGCACAACGCGAATATTGTATCGCGGCAGCCCTGCGCCATGACGCAATAGCGCCATGCCGTCATCTGTCCTTCTGACTTCAGCGCCCGGGAAAAGCATCTCCCAAAACGGTTGCGGTGATGCAGGAGGTGTTGACGGCGTTGGCTCAGGCTTGGTCGGTGATGTTCTTGGAGGACGCGTGAGCTGGGGGGACCCGGTTGGTGTGACAATGGGAGGCTGAGGTATGGCCGTGCAGGCTGCAATGAACAGGGCCAACAATGATGCAATAAGACCGCGAAACATGTCATTAGTATCCCGCAATTGTATGGATTTGGCAACCGCCAAACCTTCTCTGGTTGGACACCATCCCCGTGGGTGAAGTACAATCCAGATTATGATTACCATTGGTATCATTGACTATCTCAATGTTGAGCCCCTATATTTCCGCTTGCAGGAACGATTGGCGGGAAAACCGATCCGTTTTCGACGAGGTGTGCCGACAGAATTGAATCGGGCATTGCGCGCCGGCGAGGTGGATATCGCTCCCATCAGCGCCATCACCGCCGCCCAACTCGCCCCTCAAGTGGCCGTCCTCCCCGATCTCTCCATTGCCACCTTGGGCGCAGTCAAAACCGTGCTGCTTTTCAGCTGGATGGCGGACCCGCGAGAATTGAATGATTGCCGCATAGCGCTTTCAGATGAATCGGCCACCTCGGTTGAGCTCGTGAAGATCTTGGCCAAACATTTCTGGCGCATTCGGCCCCGATATGCCGTCGAACCCCAGGACCTGGAATCCATGCTCCGACGTTCTTCTGCAGCCTTACTTATCGGCGATGACGCGTTGGTGGAGTCGGCGCATCGGAGAGAGGTTCGCGGGCGGGGGCAGCCTTACGCCTTTGATTTAGGAGATGAATGGTTGAAGTGGACCGGCCTGCCCTTTGTGTTCGCATTGTGGGTGGCCCGCCGAGAAAGTCTATCCGAACTGGCTGACTTGGAGATATTGCCGGCGCTTTATGCCAGCAAGGCCGAAGGGCTGCAACATATTCCCGAAATTGCCCGCGCCTACGCTCCGCGACTGGGGTTGAATGTGGGCGTGCTCACGAAATATCTTTATGATTTGCGTTACGATCTTTCGCCAATAGATCGTGCGGGGTTGTTGACCTACTTAACACTGGCTTTGGACGACTTTGATCCCTCCATCCTGCAGTGCTGGCATCCTCAAAAGGGCATGCATTCCGTGTTCGAGGGCGTTGAAGCTAAAGCCGTCGTCTAACGATAAAGACGCTTTTTCCACAATGGATGCGATTTCGCCAATGGAGAGATCGAAGGCGTCAGATGACGCCGTCATTCTTAGCATGCAAGTAGCAATGGCATCAACCGTTCATTAAGGCATTCTCGAAAAACATGACCCAAACTATTCAGGCGTTTGCCGACGCCATCGTTGAAAATGTTTCCAAAGTCATCATCGGCAAGGAAGATGTGGTTCGTCTCACCCTGGCCGCGTTGCTTGCCGAAGGGCATGTGCTTTTTGAAGACGCTCCAGGTCTTGGCAAAACGACGTTGGCCAAGGCATTGGCCCGCAGTCTGGGCTGTACGTTCTCCCGGATTCAATTCACGCCCGATCTGCTGCCCAGTGATGTGACCGGCATTTATTGGTATAACCAGAAAACGCAGGCGTTTGAATATCGCCCTGGGCCCATCATGGGCCAGATTGTGTTGGCGGATGAAATCAATCGGGCGACTCCTCGCACCCAATCGGCCCTTCTTGAGGCAATGCAAGAGCGACAGATCACGGTGGATCGTGACACGTACGCCTTGCCCCACCCCTTTTTGGTGTTGGCCACGCAAAATCCCATTGAGTTAGAGGGCACTTTTCCCTTGCCCGAGGCCCAAATCGACCGTTTTTTGCTCAAAACATCCCTCGGGTATCCTTCCGAGAAGGAAGAGAACGAGATATTGATCCGCTATGCCCGTCAGGACCCCATGGTCAGTCTCACCGCGGTGACAACGCCGGAGGAAGTCGTGTTCATGCAAGCGGCTGTGCGCGATATTCGGGTGGAGGATCAGGTTCGAGCGTATCTCGTCAAAATTGTGCGGGCCACCAGAGAACATCCGGCCGTTGATTTGGGCGTGAGTCCGCGAGGGGCTTTGGCGCTTTATCGCGCTGCCCAGGCATGGGCGGGCATTCATGGTCGGGCGTTCGTACTTCCTGATGATATCAAGTTGCTCACGCCTTATGTGTTGATGCATCGAATTCACATGAGTCCCCATACGCGGTTACGGGGTCGAACGCCGGAGGAGGTGCTGGCCGAGATTGTCGCCAGCATTCCCGCGCCCGTCTTTCAATAGCGAGCGAATAAGGACGCGAGGCGCTCACGTCTCGGAAAGGATCGCCATGGTCAGGCGGGCGATGGCGATAAGCCGGTCTCGCTGGTCAACGATGCGAATATCCCACACATGAGTGCGTCGACCGATACGAATGGGCGTGGCCCGTCCTGTGACGACGCCCTCACTGACGGAGCGCAAGTGGCTGATATTCAGTTCGATGCCCACAGCCTGTTGCCGGGGCCAGTCGATGATCATCGTGGATGCCACGCTGCCGAGGGTTTCAGCCAGAAGTGCCGACGCGCCTCCGTGTAAAATGCCCGCGGGCTGTTTTGTGCGATGGTCAACGGGCATAACACCCTCCAGCCAGTCATCACCGATGGCGCTAAAGCGGATGCCAAGACGGCCTACGGCAGTGTTTTCGCGGGTTTGGTTCAATGCATCGAGATCGGGCCAATATTTCCAGATCATGGCTGTGTCCTGATGTGTGTGATGATGGGTGTTTATGATGGCGTCAAGGGGAGGGATTTTCGAGTTGTAGTGCGCGTTGATATAGCTCCCGTCGCGGCAAACCTGTGATGTCGGCGATGAGGCGAGCTGTTTCGCTGACCGACATGCCCCCTGCGAGCAATCCGGCCAGGACCTGTTCGACCGCGGGGGCGATCTGCTGAAGACTGGTTTCTGTGGCGCCTTCTATCAACACCACAATTTCACCACGAGGAGGTTCCGCAAACGCATGCACCGCCTCTTCAACGGGGCCGCGCCAGAAGCTTTCATGCAGTTTGGTCAACTCACGTGCGATGACCACCATCCGGTTTGCGCCAAAAACTTCCAAGATATCGGTTAAGAACGCGGGTACGCGACGCGGCGATTCATAGAAAATGAGGACACCGGGCTCCTTTTGCAGGCTCACCAGCAGCTCGCGTCGAGCTTTGCGCTTGCGAGGGGGAAATCCCAAAAATAAGAAGCGATCGGTTGGCAGACCAGACGCAGTAAGGGCAGCCAGAAAGGCGCTCGGGCCTGGGATCGGAATGGGTTGGAAGCCCGCCTGGATGGCGGCTCGAACCAGCTGATAGCCTGGGTCTGAAATCGTTGGCGCACCGGCGTCGCTTACCAGTGCAATGCTCTCTCCAGACGTTAGCCTTGCCAACAGGCCCTGGATGCGCGCTGTCTCATTATGCTCGTGCAGACTTATTAGCGGTCGTTGGATTTGATAGTGCTCTAGAAGCTTGCGCGTATGCCGCGTATCCTCCGCGGCGATGATATCCGCCTCTTTTAACACGCGCAGCGCTCGCAACGTGATGTCTTCAAGGTTGCCGATGGGGGTGAAGACGAGATAAAGGGGCATGAAATCGTGTGTTGAGCGCGGAATTCTTTATGAGTTTCGGGATAACGTCTCGGAACAAAGCATTATCATAATCCTCTAGCTGCGGCTGGCGCAAATGGGAGAGGAAAGGCGTTTTTCGGTGGTGGTCAAGTGGTCTTCTATAGCAATGATTTTTTTGGTCAGCCCCCGACCCCCGACGCACATGATACGATGAATCGCAAAAGCTAAAAAGTCAATTTAGCGTTCTAACATTGACGGTATCCGTTCCGAAAATAGCGTTGACGCCGCCTGGCAAGCGGTCGAGCGGACTACGTTGAGCGCGGCAGCAATGACGTTTAATCTTTTCTGATGCAAGGCAACGCGAGTTGGATAAGCCTATCATCGAGCCGCTGGATAGGAAAAAAGTGGTAGAAAATATCGGTTGGTTGCAGGCTGGTATGTGCATTGATAAGGCTGATGCCAGAGCGTAATGTCATCGACATACCAACCGGCCTTCACGCATTGGCTCTGTTTTCGATAGATTGGCGATTGTAGAAGTTCGGGATGGTAGGAGCTGCTTACGTGAAAACGGAATCGAACCTGGTCATTTCCCTCTGCTTCTGGTAGTGGAATTTGTAGATTGGACCAACAAGCGGTTGTATCGGGGAAGATTTCAATGATCTGCCATGTACGTCCGTCATCAAGCGAAAGTTCCAACGCGCCTTGTTCCATGGCGTCGGTCAGACCGTAGCTTTGCCAGAATTGAATCGCCACCTCTTGTTTGTCGCGAAGGTCGAAGGTGGGAGATAGCAGCCAGGCGTCCACGTCCAGGTTATCTGTTTGATTGAGGTATCCCCAGGCATGGGTTGGGCTGTGCGCGGTGCTGGTGATGATTTCCCAGGTCGGTTCATCCATGTTGGTCTGCCATGGGGCCACGCCATTTTCGACATCGTCCTGGAAGAGGGGCTGTAACGGGAGAGATTCTTGTGCGCGCAGAGGAATCGTCAAGGAAAATTCGCCCTGGGCGGTGAAGATGTTACTGGTCAGGGTGAATGGCGCGCCGCAGGAGATTGTGGGCGCGATGTTGAACTGAAAAGGCAGCGTGTTGGTTATGGTCTCGTTGGGAGGGATGTCGGGAAAAGGAACCGGTGTATTGACGGTGAAAATGCCAGGATCGGCCGACGAGATGGTGGCCGTAACCTGGGTTGCAGTGATGACGCCCGAATTGGTGAGGCCAATGTAAAGCAAAACGCCGTTTTCTCCAGGTTCGGGCGCTCCGTTTTCGTTGCCAAGGGGAGCAGGGTCCATGATCCGGTAATCATCTATGCTAAGCACGGGCTTTGGGGGAAGCGTTAGCGTCACGGTGGTTGTCATGTTCGACGATATGGACACATTGGCTTGTTGCGTTACTATCGGGTACCCTGGATGCAGTGGGCCAACGGTCAGGGTATAAGTTCCTGTTGGCAGGGTTGCAGTGAACCTTCCGTCGGCTTGGGTTTGGGTTGTGAAGGTGATGATCTCATTGGCCGCCAGGATAGGCGCCTGGGCAATGGGCTGTCCGGTGACGTCATCCATGATGGTTCCGGTCAGAATGCCTTTGGGTTGGCCGCATCCGGGATAACGGAAGGCGACAATTGCAGTGCGCCAGGTTGTTGGGGTGGCGGCGTCATAATATTCATGGGTGAACCAAAAGGTGCAGTCGTCCTCGGGATCTATCATCATGCTGCTGTAGTCTCCCCATCGATGCGATCCCTGTTGCACGGCTGTGCTTCCCTTGGCAATGATTTCCTTTTGCGGTAGCCAGCCCGGCGTTTCTCCGGCCAGGCGACCGGTGTAACGGATGTCGGGCTTTCTTGTGTCGTCGGAGGTGGTGTAACCGATGGCGAGATTACCGTCTTGGTCTACATTCAGGCTTTGCATCCAGCGATGTTGTTCGTCCGGCGCATAAACGCCTTGTTGCACAATGGTTGGAAGTTGGAATGGGTCGCGGATTTCATACCACCTGATGGCGGTGGTGTTTTCTTGGAGAACTGAATGGGTTGCCCAGAGCGCGCCGCCATCGTTTAGAACGCGAAAGGGCTGAGGAAACATGAGGTCGCACCAGGCGTCGAGATCATCGCCTGGATAGGGCTGAGGAATGCGCATCGGGCATTCGTAGGGTGCGATAGGCAAGGCGGTTGGGCCTTGAAATGATGAGCGTTCTGGTCGTTGCCAATCTACATAAAAATTCCATAAAAGCAGGTTGGCCGCAGCATGATCCAGGGCAATGAAGGGGTTTGGCGTACCTTCCGTAGGGGGTGGTCCTTGTAAATGGGCGGGAAGCAGTGTGTGATAGGGTTGAAGGTCAAAAGAAACGGCATAGAGGGGTTCGCCTTGGAGCATTGCCATGCGGTCAAGCGCCCAGACTCGGGCGGAGGGGCCGCCAAGCATGTTGGCTGACATATAATAGGCGTCAGGCCAGAGACTTAGTTTGGGATAATCTGCCAAAAAATTGGCGTCGGTTTGTAACGCGTAAAAATACCAGCCTCCTGTTAATGGATCCGTTGTTTGGGATATAGCCAGACATTCGTAGTAGGGCCCGTCGTTGAGGATGTCGCCCGTGAAAGCAAAGCTAGTAATGAGCCATCGGCCAGCAAGATGATCATAAAGGACGATGGGATCGCCTCGAAGGCTATCGTCGCAAGGCGTGTTGGTGCCTTGAAAGAAATCGTTGAAGCTAAAAAAGGCGACGCGGGAACCGGTCGCCTTTTCGAAAATAGCTATGGCTGTATTGACAGCCTGTATATAGAAATGTTCTCCTGCGGCGCCTGTTGGATCAGGAGGCATGCCTCCGCCCTCGTCACCCCGGATGCCGTCGAAGTTTGCGATGGGGATAGGCATGTGGCCTGGCCCGTGAGCTGTTTGCACGGTAGGGGGTGGTGCATCTA
>WFTO01000135.1 GCA_015485435.1 Anaerolineae bacterium
AGATGCGTATAAGAGACAGGCAACGTGCAAATCAGCCAACGGCGACCAGGTTGCTATCTCGTCGGCAGTGGCGGTCATGCCCGTCATTTCGTCGGAACTACGCTGGAATTCCATCAATCCCGCCAGGGTGGCTCCTCCTGGCGGAGGATCGGTGACTTGGATGCGGAGATAAGGCGCACTGGCTAGAATAATCAACCCGACAAGGATCAAGGGGAGCAACCAGTCAGGCGTGTGGGTTGACTCGCCCGACGGAGCATCGTTGGATTGTGAAGATCGAAGTAGTGCGACGGGGGCTAGGATGGCCAACGCCAGCACAGATAGGGATAGATAACGCCAGGGGAATTGAGCCATAGCCACCATTGGCAGCCGATCCCAGGCCAGTGAGGAAGCGCCCGTGGTTAACCAGACGCTGCCCACCAGGATTGTCAACCAGAAACCGATCTCGGCCCGGTGCACCCGAGGACGTCGCCACCAAACCCACCCTGCCACTGCGGCCAGCAAAAAGAGCGCCAACCCCAATTGATAGCTCAGGGGATCATCCGGGCCCGGCGTGCTAATGCCAAACCCCCATCGAGGATCGAAGAGTTGGGCAAAATAGACAAAGTGATCATGAAAATCGTAATATCCGCCATACCACTGATCCAAATTGACAAAATTTTTCTCTAGCAGGGCAGGCAAGATGAAGAAAGCGGCCAGCGCAATGCCCAGCGTCAATCCGACAGCTGGCGCAAAGAGAACACGCAAAAACGCGCGACCTTTTTCGCGCAACGACGCCTCGGAACCGCTTTCCCGAGTCCGTTGCCAGACAAGAAGCAACAGATACAATCCTAAAACAGGTGTAAAAAGTAACGCCACCAGATTTGAAGTCAGATGAATCAAAGCATAACTCAACGCGACAAGCGCCACAGTTGTAGGGCCGGGACTGAAGACTGCTCGTCGCACTGCCCATAAGGCGAGGGGCAACAAAGCCAAGGCCAGACTCTCGGCCATGGCTGCTCGCACATAAATATCCACAAGATGATAGGGCGCGTACACAAACGCCACCGCGGCCACCAAGGCGGCCCGTTCACCCAACCAATCTCTGACAAATAACCACATACTCCAGGCGCTGATCAGCAACGACACAAGAAACGTCGCTTTGACTGCATTCTCCAAGGACAGGTGCAACACCCGATATAACCACGTTCCCAAAAAGGTAGCGCCAGGAGCGTAAATATTAAAGAAAGGATAACCGTAGCCGAAGGCCCAATCTGGCGACCAACGCGGGAACAAAATCCCCTCGTTCCAGGTGATGTTATACTGCAAAATAAAGAATACATCGTGACGAGCGTCATGCGCGGCCCAAAAATAACCAGGTCGCAGCAAGGGGGCGACCGCAAATGTCGTCAAGAGCATCGCGGTCCAAAAGGAGGGAGAACGCAGGGTTTTCATCATCAGTGCAAATGGTTGCGATTATTTTTCAAAGGTAATTGCATCGGCGCCATCGGACAAACGCAAGCGCTCGCCCGTTTGCCAGTTGTACAGGCCCAGACGAACATGCAAAGATGCCGGTGCATCCGCCGGGATGTTCAGCGTATATTGATCAGGAATCCCCTCGCCCACCTGCCAGGAGGTCATGGGCTTGCCCCCCAGTTGCGGCTGCGTATCGAGCTGGGTCACCATGCGTCCGGCATCATCGGTGACATGAATGAAAATATTGTAGTCAAAGTCGATGGGTTGTGTAGCCTGCCAGTACGCGTTCATGACCAGAGTGGAGCCTGGCTCTGGCGGGGAGGGCATTTGAGCATCGATGAGCAAGATTTGCTTGGGACCAAACCACGCGACGGGCTGTTCGGGAATGGGGTAACGCTGAAACGTCGGAGAAAGCGCTGGACCAGCAGCCAACAGAGGCATAATCAGCAACGCCGCCCACTGAGCAGGCGTTTTCAGGAGGGGCTGCAGCGCCAGAAGGCTGGCCGCGATGATAGCCATCAGCGCCACGTCGACCAAAATCAACAGCCACGCCCATCCGACTGGAAGCGCTGTGGCGCTGAAAAGCAACAGCCATGCCACCGGCGTCAGGATCAGCATCGCACGCCGGTGCGGCATCCCTTCCTTTCTCGCCAACGACGCCATCAGCCAGGACGCCATAATAGCCAACGCCAACAAAGGCAAACCCGGACTCCACGCCAAAGGCGTTTGTCGTTGAATGACGCTTGTCGCCCAAAACCACGGCGCTTCGAAAAGGAGATTGATGGTGGGCGTCTGCAGATGGCTCGATGCCCGCAAGAGCGTTATGGCGGAAAGCATGGTTAGGGGCGCTCCCACAAACCACCCCAGCCATCGGCGCCACCCGTTCAAAAACCACGCCCATCCCCATACACTGACCCCGAGAAGCAACCACACAGCGCCCGTCGCCCCAACAATGTAAAGTGAACTGAGGAATACTGGCGCATAGACCACCAGCATTGCGGCCAATATTCCCGCCCGATCTCCCCACAACCGGCGCGACCAGGCGAATGTCGCCAACCCCAGCAGCAACATTCCCACCATCAGACTCGCTTTGAGTGCGGTGATGCCATTCAGCCCCAATGTGCGAAACAAGCGAGCCATGATGTAACTGAAATCGTGGGCGGGAACCCACCCCACATCCAGGGATTCACCGCGCTCGAGTGCATACAATTGAAACACAGGCAGCGCACCCGGGCGCCAGCTGGGAAGGCCGGGCCGGGTCAGAGGCGCCCAGGCCGGCATGAGCGCGATCCATAGCAAGAGAAGATTGCCTAGTGTGGTTCGACGTGAAGATTGCATGTGCGCGATTATAGCACCCTCAGCCGCACTCCTGCCAGATCGATAACACAACCAACCCGGCGCCCACAACATCAACGCCCATCACAAAGCCTTCGTCTCATTGATCACGCGCTTTCTAGATGCCAAATGGGGGGATCACCCACCCCACCAACACGCTCCACAAACCCATCATTCCCCAAATCACCATCCGCTCGCGAAAGCTCCACGCCGGCAACATCGCCCATGCCAGAGGATAAGGCATCAGAAACAGCCACAATCGCCCCACCTCCCCACGCGAGACCCCCGAAACATCCAACAAAATGATGACAGCCCAAAACGCCAGGCTGGCTGTTGCCACATCCCCCATCCAATCGCTCCCTTTTCGACTCAACCACGCCCAACTGCTTCCCACCATGCCCAGAAGCAGCAATCCAGGACCCAACCATAAAGCCAAATCCAGCCAGTTAGCCCAAACCCATAAACCATATTGTCGGGCGTGGGTCACCAGGGTAAAGTGCTGCTCCAGGCTGGCCGCAAAAAGCTCAGGAAAACGCATATCCCAGAAAAGCCAGCCGAGAAGCCAGGGAAACGCCACGCCAGCAAGCACGATCCCCTGGCCGAAAATACTCCAGCGCAGTAACGATGGGGACTCATTTTGTTGAACGATGAGCCCTTGCTTCGGCATAAGGCCGCGCCACAAACCATGAAAAATCACCAGGCTCACCATGACCAACAAACCGTAACTCAACCAGGTCATCAATCCCAGCACAACGCCCGCAATAAACAACCATACCCATCCTTGTGCACGCGTCTCATCACGCCATAGATTGTTCATACCACGTAAAGCCAAAAACCAGGCCAGCAGCCCCAAACATGGATAAACGGCATCCCATTGTGAGAGGAAAAGGCTGAGAGCCGGGATAAAGGGCACGGCAAGGGCGCTCCAAAGCGCCCATTCACGATATTTGCCTCGAGAGAGCTCATTGACAAACAAAAACATGCTTAATGGGGTGAGAGCAGTCCATACTACTTGCAACCAGGCTGTGACAAAGGCCGAGGCAATGAGATGGTCTGGCAGTTGGGGCCAGTCTCGTCCTGGCAGCGCCCAGGTGCGAGCCATTGCCGCAAACCACTGACTCACACGCTCCCAATGTTCGAAGCCGCTATTGGACAGGGCATAAAGCAAAAACAATCCCGGGGGATGCGTGCGAGGCTTCTCGCTAAAGAATGAAGGCAAGGCCAATGCGTAATGTCTCAAGGTTTCGCCCACATCTTGCACCTGGGCGGGGGCGAGAAGATACCCATTCATGGTGGGGGCGTATGCGCGAAAGATGAGTGTGTCCAGCACGCTCTGTTCTCGCACCCAGGTTTGCACCAACTGCCAAAGGAAGAGAAAGCTCACAGCCAACGCCACGCCCCAGCGGACGCGCCCCGCGCGCAAAAGCCAGCCTCCGGCGACCAAATAACCCATGAGCAGAGACCATTGCCATAGCTGGCGTTCCCAATGCATGGTTCCCAAAGGCTGATAGAGCCAGCGCCATTCAGGGGGCCAGGGCGCGGGGCCGCGTAACAAAGGAATCGCATTGCTTACCAACAACAAGGCCCAAGCCGCGGTGATGACCACAGCCAACGACAGCCATTTTCCAGAAATCCGTCCATTCATGGTCGGGCGTGAAGCGAAGCCAGGGTGACGCCAGCTCGCTCAAGTCGAGCCAGCTCCGGATAATGCTCAGCCCAATAGAGGATGCGAGCATGGTTGGGAAGCGCCGCATTGAACGCCGTCTGACGGCGCTCGATGAGCGCGACATCGGCCTGATCGATCCATCCCTCCGCGCGCGGCACGTTGTCATCATCATAAAAACTGCCCCAGCCCGGAGGACGCAGCAAAACAAGGTCGGATCGGAGCAGGCCATTGAGCTGATAGTAATAAAGCACATCATAACTGTTGGGCATGACCCATACGCGCGTGTTGGCGGGCAGATCATTCAATTCGGGCAAGAAATAACCATACGTTGCCGCAAAATAAATCGTCTCAAACCCCAAGCGATGCGCGCCGCGCACCCCGCCGACAAGGGCGTTGTAATAGGCGAGTTCGAAAGGATGCAGACGAACGATACCAAGCCCGCCAGGAAGCAATAATCCAACCGCCAGCACGACGGCTGTGAATCTCTGGTACAGTCGCCCACGTGAAAAGGGAGGCATTTCGCGAAAACGTCGCCAGAAGCTCTGAAAACCTTCACCGCTCAAAATAGCCAGATGAAAACTAGCAGGCAACAACATGCGATCGGAATCGTGGAGATGCGTGCCAGGCATTGCGAAGAAGACAAGAACCACCATCATACCCACGAATTGCAAGTCAAGCCACCAGGCTAACGCACCTTGGGCGTGACGACGTCGCCAGGCAGCCAGCCCCGCCAAAACCAACAGAATCACGGGTGTTGTAATGAGCACAATCGTAACTGGGGCCCACCAGGGCGTGTTGTCCACATAGAGTTTGCCCGCAAACCATTGGGGAATACCATAATGCACGCGAAAGAACTCCCCCCAGGCCCATAAGCCTCCCAGGGTATTCTTCCACAACCAGGGCCATCCTAACACCAGAGTCGTCAGAGCCACGGGCAAACTCAACAGCCACATCACCGCATTCCGCCATAATCGCCGATGCCACAACAGCCAAAGCGCCCAGAACGGCATCAACAAAACGGCATTGATTTTCGTCAACAACGCCAGCCCCAACAATACCCCTAAAATCAACGACCGTCGCAACAAAGTCCAGATGGTGCGACGATAGGGCGGCGTCTTCATAACGCGATAGAATACCAGAGAGGTGAGCATCCACATGATGGCGCTGGGAAAATCCAACGCGGTCACATGGGCATGAAAGAACGCTCGCGGCATGGTAAGGATGGCGGCAATGGTGAAAAGCGCCACGCGCGGACCACGCTCCCTGGCCACCAACGCAGCCACCGCGCCCAGGCCCATGCCAGAAAAAACCAAAGCGCCCACGCGATCTGTGAGCGGAGGAGACAGGATATCGCGAGTAAGGGCCCAGCCTAATCCCCAAACCACCCTCATCAAGGGAGGATGTTCATGATTTAATCCCCAACTGACGCCGAATGTGATCGGATCCAGAGCCTGTTGCCAATCGCCTTGCAATATCAATCCCAGCCAGCGTATTGCCCGATGGGCGGTCTCGATATAAATAGGCTCATCCCAGGTAATGCCGACATCCCCAACGGTTACAAAGAGAATGGTGGTGGCAATCAGGGCCACTGCCATCCCCAGCATGCCTGCATGCCTCCAGGCCATGAGACGAACGCCTTGTGGTGTGACGTCGGAGTGCATGTTGCCTGTGGTGTCAAGCATGATGATCTAGGCGCCCTCCTTGAGGGCCGCGGTGCAACCGCCGATAACTAGCCCTCCCCTCCAGCATAGTCATCAAGCAAATCAGAAGAGGGGGAAGAAGCCTGGTTAATTTGCTGAGGACGTTTTCGTCCAATCAGACTGAAGAGCGCGACGCTGATCTGAAGGAAGAATGCGGCAAGAAATCCCATAAGAAGCAACGCCAGGGCGCCAACAACCTGCGCTCGCATCTGCCCTGGCGCTGGGGCGAACAAGCCCACGGCAAGAACACCCCACAATGCAGGCAATCCAAACGTGCTGAACAACCCGCCATCATCCCTGCCCCAACGATCGTGGATGAAATAGATAGAAAGGATGCATATCCACGTTGCGACCGCGCCCACCAACAGGGCCTGCAAAGGATGCATCCATGAAATCCCTGCCAAGGAAGCGACGAAGCCCGCCGCCACGCCTCGTCCCCCCCAGATCGCGGAAGGCGCTCTCCAAACAAACCAGCCATAGACAAGGGCAATAAACCCTCCTGCTGCTGCAGATAAAAACGTATGCAATACAGCCTGCGCAGGTGAAATTTCCAGCCACAAATGCAAAGGTGAAGCCACAATCCAACCCACGCCTCCCAACAGCAGCAACACCGCGCCTCCTGCTCCCAACGCTTCTGAGCTTTCAGGAGCTGTGCGACGGGGGAGAAAGAGCATGGCCAGGGCCATGCCTGCTGGCAGCAAGAAAAAAGAAGCGCCGGCGTCATCGAGAAACCCACTTCCTGCCCCAAGGCTTTCTCCCAAATGCATCAACCAACCGCCTCCTTGCGTCCAATTGCCCGCTAATGGCGCCAGCATCAATGCCGTCCATGCGGCCATGACCACAGCCGCAAAGGCTGAGAAACGCCGCCAAAACGTCATCATAGCCAGAAGGGCACTCACGGTCACAGGAGCCAAAGCCGTTAAGAACAACAGCGCGGCAAGGGGAGTGTCAGCGCCATTCATGCCAAAGCCCATCCAACCAGCCACTCCCCAATAGGCCAATTCACCCTGACGCAAAGGCGTCCATTCCCAGACCAAAGCCGAGAGATCCGGATGGTCGATAAGGATGCCAATGCCGCCGAATTGCAGTGCGAACCCTGTCGCCGCCATCCCCACAAGCGCTATGAGGTAGGCAAGCAACGTCATCAGGCCCACCTCTCGTCTGCTTACAGCACCCCAGGCAAAAAAGGCTACCCCCAACGGAACCAAGAGGCTCAACGAAGCAGCGATCAAAGAGAACATGGACAGAGGGAAAAGGTCGGACATCGGTGGTATAATAGAAGCATCGAGCGATGAATCGCCTGCCAGGCGTCCTGCGTCAGGCATTAATCGTGAAAGAACCTTCAAACCCGCCGATCATACCAGATGCATGAGATGGGAGCAAAAGCCCCGAAGCTGTTAATTGATGCCATGCTTGGCACGCTGGCGCGTCGGCTACGCTGGCTGGGATATGACGCGGCGTATCGCAATGATCTCCCCGACGATGTCATGATTCGAATTGCGCAGGAAGAAGAGCGCCTCTTAATTACCCGCGATCGCCAGCTGGCGGGGCGTCGAGGCGTCTGGGCGCTGTATGTTTCCGCCGCCACCGTCGAAGAACAGGTGCAAGAGGTTGCGTCTGCGCTAGGACCCTCGTTGCATCCCCCGCGATGCACTGTGTGTAATGGTGAGTTGATAGCAATCACCAAAGAACAGGCAAGCCTTGTTGTACCAGATTACGTAGCCCAGACCCAAGATGTCTTTGTAAAATGTCAGCGTTGTGGCCGAGTATATTGGCCAGGAAGCCACTGGCCGGGACTGCAACGTTGGCGCGAGCAAAGCGTTGATCGTCGCCAGGGCCAATCTCCATGAATTCACGGATGGCATCCAACCTTCAGGAGCGTCGAGCTCACGTCCCCGCACCAACATGAAAAAGCCCACCATTTCCCTCATAGGCGCTGGACGGGTGGGGACAACGATTGCCCTGGCCGCCCATCGAGCCGGTTATCCCCTGCAAGCCATTTACACTCGTACCCCGCAGCGCGCCGCCTTCCTGGCCGCCGCCACGGGGGCGGTCATCGCGCCCACCCTGGTCGAAGCGCTCAAACAGGCTCAATGGATTTTTATCGCCGTGCCCGACGATGTCATTGCTGAAATCGATGCAGCAGGCGCAGGGCATTGGCGCGCAGGCATGGCGGTCATTCACTTCTCAGGAGCGCAACCCGCGGATATCTTGGTCAACGCCCGACACGAGGGCGCACTGGTGGCCGCTTTTCATCCCTTGCAAAGCATTAGCGATCTTGAATCCGGCTTACGCAATCTTCCAGGAATCACGTATGGCATCAGTGGTGATGTCCTCCTAATCCCACAACTGATCCAACTGGCCCAAGATCTACAAGGCTACGCGCTCTCTATTCCCGATGAGGCCAAAATCCTGTATCATGCAGCGGCCGTGTTTGTCAGTAACTTTCCAGTCATCCTTTACGCCCAAGGAGTGCGAATCCTCAACCAGCTGGGCATCCCTGACAAGGATGCGGAACGCGCCCTGTTGCCGCTCATCCAGGGCGCGGTGGCGAACCTCGCAGACCCTGGACTCCCCCAGGCCCTGACGGGCCCTCTCAGCCGCGGCGATACCAGCATCATTGCCGCCCATCAAGCAACCTTGGAAGAGACATTCCCCGAACTGCATACCCTGTATCGCCTTCTCTCTCAACTCGGTCTCGATCTGGTCCGCGAGCAAGGCAGGCTTGACCAAGACGCCCTGACAAGATTACACCATCAGCTCTCATCAGAGACAAGTGAACGATGAAACCTACGATACGAGCACTTCAGCAAAAGAAAGCGCGATCGGAACCTATTGTCATGCTCACCGCGTATGATTACACCTCCGCCCGTCTGGCTGAAGCCGCAGGCGTTGATGTGATTCTTGTCGGCGATAGTTTGGGCATGACCATGCAGGGACATGCAACGACGATTCCCGTCACACTGGATGATATCATCTATCACACCCGAGCTGTGGTTCGCGGTGCGCCGCAGACGTTGATCGTCGCTGATTTGCCATTTATGACTTATCAGATATCCCCGGAACAGGCCCTGCGTAGCGCTGGACGCGTGCTCCAGGAAACCGGCGCCCAGACCGTCAAGTTGGAGGGGGGCGTGTTCATGGCCGACACCATCCACCGACTGGTGCAAGCAGGCGTCCCGGTGATGGCGCATATCGGGCTCACGCCTCAGAGCGTTCATCAATTCGGAGGATGGCGAGTTCAAGGGCGCAAAAAGAGCGAAGCGGAACAATTGCTTAAAGACGCTCGTGCTGTGGCCGAGGCGGGCGCCTTTGCTGTGGTGTTGGAGCTCGTGCCCGCGGAGCTGGCCGCCCGCATCACGGACATGCTTCCCATCCCCACCATTGGCATCGGTGCCGGACCACACTGCGACGGACAGGTGCAAGTTTTTCATGACCTCCTGGGACTTGAAGAGGCGTTCCAGCCGCGACACGCCAAACGGTATGCGAACCTTGCACCGATAATTCGTGAAGCTATCGCCCAATACGCCCAAGAAGTTCGTCGCGGCGAATTTCCAACCATGGAGCACGCGTTCAATATGAAAGAAGGAGAGGTCCAATGAAACAGATTTCGTCTTTGGCAGAGATGCATCAAGTTCGACGAAACCTCCAAGGACGAGTTGGCTTTGTCCCCACCATGGGGTATCTTCACGAAGGGCATCTCTCACTCGTGCGTCGAGCGCGAGCAGAAAACGAAGTGGTTATCGTCAGCATTTTTGTGAATCCTACCCAATTTGGTCCCAACGAAGATCTCGACTCATATCCCCGGGATCTCGAGCGCGATCGCACATTGCTGGCGCAAGAGGGTGTGGATATTGTGTTCATGCCCCGAGCAGAAGACCTTTACCCCCCCGGCTATCAGACGTGGGTGACGCTGGAGGATCTGCCTACTAAGTTGGAGGGGACCCAACGGCCCGGACACTTTCGCGGCGTGACCACCATCGTTACCAAACTTTTCAATCTTACCAGGCCTCATCGCGCCTATTTTGGGCAGAAAGACGCCCAACAGGCGCTGATCATCCGTCGCTTGGTGCGAGATTTGAATTTCGATCTAGCAGTGGTCATCTGCCCCACCGTGCGCGAACCGCATGGACTGGCGATGAGTTCACGCAACGAATACCTCACCCCCCAAGAGCGAGAACGAGCCGCTGTGCTCTATCGGGCCTTGCGCCGCGCCCAGAACGCTTATGAGGCCGGAGAACGCCATGCCGAGGTTTTAAGGCAACTGATGCGAGACACCCTGGCGAAGGAACCTCTCGCGCGTGTTGAATACGTCAGCATCGCGGATCTGAACACCCTTGAAGAGATTCCCGCCATCATCTCCGGCTCGGCGTTGGCTTCATTGGCGGTGCGCATTGGAAAAGCTCGATTGATAGACAACGTTTGGTTGGGTGCAACCCCTTCCACCCTCGATACAGACTCTGAAAATGCAACCCCGGGGCGCTCAACCACGTAACAGTTCTAAAGATATTGACTCTCGATAAGGAGATTCGGACCACAGATGAGTTGCCTTGGAAATATCATTTGGCTTATCTTCGGCGGATTCCTGGCAAGCCTTGGTTACATCCTGGGCGGGTTGGCCATGATGTTGACGATTATCGGCATCCCTTTTGGCATTCAGTCCATCAAGCTTGGCGTCGCCAATTTAGCGCCCTTCGGAAAACGCGTTGTAGAGAGAGAAAACGCCTGGTCGCCCTTGACCATTATTTTCAATATCCTTTGGATCATTTTCTTTGGCTGGGAAATCACCCTTGTCCACTTATTCTCAGGAATCCTTCTTACCCTGACGATTATCGGCATCCCTTTTGCCAAACAGCATTTCAAATTGATCCCGTTGGCGCTTCTGCCCTTTGGGCGCGACTTGGTATAGCGCGATCATCGCGCCCCTATCGCCTCTTCATCCAACCGCTGAAAAAACGCCCACATGAACGCGTGACGCTCTCGCGCGATTTCGCGCGCGGTTGCCGTATACATGGTTTCCGCCAAGCGTTCTAACTTGCAGATGAATTCATGAGATGGGGTGTAATCTTTGGCGCCGCCATGAAGGCGACGATACGCTTCTCGATTCTCTCCTATCCTGGATTCTATCTCATCAAGAGGATGGGACCACAAACGATTTCCATGAGCGCCAGCAAAGGCGAAGGCTCTGGCAATCCCAATGGCGCCGATGGCATCCAGCTTGTCAGCATCGTTCAAGCATCGCGCTTCAAGCGTTTTCGGCTCAGGTGGCTGGCTGAACCGATGGGCCTCAATGCAATGCGCCACGGCATCGATGAACTCAGGCCGGGATCCGATCAACAGGGATCGGGCCTGCCGCGCGCCTTCAAGATGATGCGCCTCCCGGGCGTCGGCCATGTCATGCAATAATGCTGCTACGCGCACAACATCCACATCGGCGCCTTCTGCTTCAGCAATATGCACCGCCAACCTCGTCACACGCATCACATGGTCGAAGGCATGGGCGGAATCAGCATGTGCATAGAGTTGTTTGACGAATTCGAGCGTGAGGGTTGGCATGTTTCGAAAGAATGTACGGGATGATGACGGTGGTTGAGAAACAAAACAACTTGGCGAAGCGCCATTTTTAGATTACCATTGCACGTAGAGCCTTCCCAAATCCCCAACACTCCAGACCGAAGCCTACCATGTCCAAGATCCTGTTGAAAAACGCAACCATCGTTCCGTTAGACGATGAAGATACCATTTATGAACGCGCATCGCTTGCCATCCAGGATGACCGCATCCTGGCTATTGGCACTATTCCCTCTGACTTCGATCCTGATGATATCATCGACCTCAGCGGCAAGATCATTACTCCCGGGCTATATAACGCACATACTCACGCCGCCATGGTTTTCGCCCGAGGCTACGCCGAAGACATGCCTTTGGATCGTTGGTTCAATGAAGGCATCTGGCGATTAGAATCGGCCTTGACGCGAGACATGGTCCATTGGGGGATCAGACTGGCCATGATTGAGATGATTCGCGGGGGCGTCATTGGCTTTGCAGACCATTATTTCTATATGGATGAGGTGGCGGAAGCGGTTGTGGAAAGTGGAATGCGCGCAAATCTGGCGTGGGCCGTGTTCGGCCACGAGGGGGGCGAAGTCGGCATTACCGTTCCAGAGACCGTGGATTTCGTAAAGCGATGGGATGGCGCGGCCAACGGTCGACTGCGCGCCCTTTTCGGACCCCACTCCCCTTATTTATGCAGCGACCAGTTCCTGGCCCGCACTGCGGCGGTGGCCGTGCGTGAAGGCATCGGCATTCACATCCATGCCGCAGAAACCGAAGAACAGGTCAAAGCCTCTTTGCTCGAACATGACATGACCCCCATCGAATTGTTGCATGATCGCGGATTGTTCGAAACCCACACCATTGTAGCCCATGCCATTCACGTTTCGCCCGTCGATATTGCATTAATGGCCCAATCGAAGGTGCATGTCGCCCATTGTCCCAGCACCCATCTTCGCTACGCTATGGGCGTCACCCCCGTGCCCGATATGCTCAACGCCGGCGTCAATGTGGCTCTGGGCACCGATGGCGCTGGCAGTAGTGTAGCTTTGAACCTGTGGCGTGAAATACGACTGGCTGTGGTCATGCAACGCCAGGCGCGTCGCGACCCAGAAGCCCTGGGAGGACTGACTCCTCTCATCATGGCCGCCCGCAACGGCGCCCAGGCCCTCGGATTCCATCGCAGCGGAAAGCTTCGCCCAGGATATCAAGCTGATTTGATCGTCATCGACGCCACACAACCGCACTATCACCCCATTCACAGCGTGTCCGCCAGCCTGGTTTGGAACACCGAGCCCGCGGATGTGCAAGATGTGATGGTTGCAGGACGTTGGTTGATGCGCGACCGAAAACTGCTGACCCTGGACGAAGCCGCCATTCTTTCGGGCTTCCACGAGGCCCTTGCCGAGATGATGGCGCGACCACTGGGACAATTCAAGAAATATGATGTTGGCTGAAGCGGTCACTACGAGCGGCTGCAGGCCGATACGAACGAACATTCCCAGCGCAACCTGACTGCGACCGCCCCCTTCGGGGACAGCCTTTATTTAGGATTTTGGTCACTGCTTACGCACCTGACTTCGCCCTGCTTTTTCGCCCGGAGCTGAACCTCTGGGCTGCACAGTTGAGCCCCAGTGGGGTTTCGCACCCGAAGCCCGAGGATTTCGCCTCGGGCGGAGCAGCGCAGACAAGTCAACCTTAGAGGCTGTTATGCACTTTGGACTGCTTTTATGCCAAATCTTACGCCTTGTAGCTTTTCATGGCACGCGGATGACACAGATGAAGCGGATTCACGCGGATTTTTTGAGATAAAAAGCAATTTTTTCAGAGAAAATCCGCGTAAATCCGTTGCATCCGCGTTATCTGCGTGCTGTTCCATGGTTCTTGACGTGAAAACGGCCATGAATAAGCGGAAAGTTCATAACAGGCTCTAGCAGTGACGGATTTTGTGTGCTTCTTCGATGATGAAGATCTGCCGACGGTGGTCGACTGGCGGGCACAGGCCCTCAGCCCTGATTTCAATCCGCGGGCCAACGAGCAAACGGACTTTGGTCAGTCAACCAGGAGCGTGGCTCTCAAAAGTGCGACGTTAGTCGGCCAGTGCGCCCAAGGTCGCCAGACATCCATGTAAAAAACGGCCCGCAAAGCCGTCATGAAATGGAACAATCTCCAAAATAGACCATAAATTTTGACACA
>WFTO01000136.1 GCA_015485435.1 Anaerolineae bacterium
TCCCAATTCAACACCCTCGACAATCCTCCACGTCACTATGGCTCTGCCATCCCCTGTCTGGCTCGATGGAACCAAACATCCTTTTTAGCCGTTTTACAAACAACAGTATGATTTTCCACTCCTTTACTCACGGGGGGAGAAGTGCATGAGCATCCAAATTCGGCTCATCCTTGTTATCGTCGTCGCACTCCTGGTCGGCGCGGGGTTGTTTCTTTTCTTACGACCAAAAGCCGTGGAGACGCCCGCCTCAAGCCCCGGACCAGCCATCCCAGCAGAATATCAAAACATCGCTGATGAAGCCATCCGCCTCGTAGCCAACCAACTGGGGATATCCCCCGACGAAGTGACCGTCCTCTCGGTGGAGCCCGTGACCTGGAGCGACGCCTCGTTGGGATGTCCCCAGCCAGGCATGATGTACGCACAAGTCATCACCCCTGGCTACCTGGTAATCACCCAGGCCCAAGGCGAAACCCAACAGGTTCATCTCAATAACCAAGGTCAAGGGATGGTTTGCCCTCCGGAACAAGCAAAACCGCCAATCGCAGATTAGCCGCATGAAGCGATAAGAGGGGATGGTAACTACTTTTGAAGATTTCCCTCTTTCCAAGCTGACACTCGTTTTCGCGCCAGATCGACGAAGTCGGCATCGACATCATACCCCACGAAATGGCGTCCTGTTTGCAACGCAGCCAAGGCCGTTGATCCACTCCCCATGAAGGGGTCCAAAACCATCTCACCCGCAAAGGTATAGAGCTCGATGAGCCTGCGTGGGAGTTCAACCGGGAAGGGGGCTGGATGCCCTATTCGACGAGCTGATTCCGTTGGGAATCGCCACACGCTTTTGGTGAATTCCAAAAAATCGTCTCTGCTGATGGTGTTCTCGCGCCCCTGGCGTTCACGCTTGAAACGCCCCTTGGAAAAAATCAAAATATATTCATGTACATCACGGATGATGGGATTGCTCGCTGATTGCCAGCTCCCCCATGCGGTAGACGAACCCGCGCTACTGCCCTTGTCCCAGATGATCTCCCCTCGCATCAAAAACCCTTCCTCGATCATGATGGTGTTGATAAAGCTGGCCAGAGGAATGTATGGTTTTCGCCCCAGGTTGGCCACATTGATACAGGCCCGTCCACCGATGACCAACACCCGGTAGGTTTCACGAAAGACCTGACGGAGCAGGTCCAGATACTCATCCAATGTCAAATCTTGATCATAGGTTTTGCGGGCATTATAGGGGGGGGAAGTCACCATGAGGTGAATGCTTTCATCGGGAAGCTCCTTCATCTGCCGGCTATCCCCCTGAATGAAAGCATCTACCAACGCATCCGGAAGTGGATTTTCCACATAGGGGCGGGCGTCATCAATGCCCGGAAGATGACGATACATCCGGCTGGCATAGAAAAAACTGGCGTCATGATTGGCGCGCGTCCCCGCGCCGAAAGCTGATGTTCGGGAGCCAGACTTACGCTTACGTTTTGGAGACACGTCTTATTTCCCCTCCTGGGTATGGCTTTGCTCCAGAGGTTCGTCAAACGCACCGGTAAAATGAGACATCGTCACGATGTCTTCTCGCAATTGCCATCCAATATGACGCCAAAATGCAATCGCCGCTTCATTTTCTTTGATCACAAACAGATGGCACTTATTGATGCCAAGCGTTTTCAATGCATGCAATACGCGCTGCACCAGTTCGCGGCCGATCCCCTGACCGCGAAAGGCCCGATCGACGGCAAGATGCTGTAAATAACCGCGACGCCCATCATGCCCACAGAGAATTGTACCAATGAGCTGATCGCCATGACGGGCGACAAAACTCAATCCGGGATTGCGTTCTAAATAACGAGCAATATGTTCGGGAGCATCGGCGGGACGCAACCCCATCCCTTCGGTGCGTTCCCATAAGGCCATGGCCTCTTCATAATCCGCCATGGTCATGGTCTGAATCTGCACTGCGGAGTTCTGGTTGATTGTAGGAGCATTGGTTGCCATAAATGTCATTCTCACCACGTTTGTTGAAAAAGCCTCTCAGGAGGGAAACCGGATATGTTTGGCGGCGCCTGGGAATGACGTAACCGCCGGGGAATCTATTTTAACGTCAACTCGGAGTTATCTGGTCGGAAGACCGCCCTTCGAACGCAACAATGATGCGAGACGCGTCCATGAATGAAGCCATGGATGATCTACGTGCGTCCACCTTCGTCCATGTTCGCCTGAATGGGCCGTTCGCAATGTCAACTTGGCGCATGGTTATTCGTCCTAACTCCGAACTCACATCATTTTATGTAAGCTTCTGACAAAAGTAAAATCACATGCAATTCCCGTGGCCCATGTGCGCCAAGGGTCAATGTTTGAGCAATGTCCGCCGTGCGGCTGGGGCCCGTAATAATGACGGTGTTGCTGCTGGCGGCAATGGACGTCGCTGTCTCCTCCGACGCCAGCCAGGCAGCAATATCAGGAAAAATGCGATGGCTATGCAGGATGGCGAAATGGACGTCGGGAAGCAGGGAAGCCAACCGACCATGCATCTCATTTGCGAAGAGCACAATGCTTCCTGTTCGGGCCAGACCTGCATCAGCGCCAGTGATGCCAATCTGTAGATGTTCCATGGTCTGGAAGTCGCGTTGGCGATCAGACGTATGCAAACGGCTAGGCATGATCGTAAGCCCTTGTGCCTGCAGGGCCTCGGTCAAACCTGGTAATCCAAGGTCTTTCCAGGCCAACACGGTAGTCTGCTTATGGGCTCTGCATGCCTCTGCGACCAATCTGGCAACCTCTTCGACCGTAACGCAACGATGGGGAATGCCTTGCACCGCGCGCAGGGCGTCTTCAAAAACATCGATCAAGGGACGATCGAACGGAGATGGCTCCGGAGGAGGCGGGGTTTTGCCGGTCACATCGGGAAGGATGGCTCGTTGTTTGGCTTTGCGAATGCGTGCAAGAATCTCAGTTTTGGAAGAAGACATGGGCGCACCAAGTTATTCCTTTTGCCGTAGAGAAATGAAAGACGTCTACTTACCAAACACAAATGCTGAATCTGCTCATTATACCGCCGTAACCCACCGACTAGACGTCAGGGTTGGAGGCTTTCGCCGACGTTTTCGCGGTCGTTTGAGCAGGCATACCTTCGTCCACGGACGGCGTGGCGCTCAGGCTTCCGCATCGCCTCACCCGCCCGTCTCGGTGTGGGGGAAAAGTCGAGGAGGAAGTTGCGCCTCCAGAACCGACTTCATTGGACGCAATGGTGCGGCGGCGAAAATTTGCGTCAGGTAGCGAGAAGGATGTCAGATTCGTCATTGTGCTCGAAGGCGATCCAAGAAACCACGAACCGCGTTCGCGACCAGTTGCGGTTGTTCCAACATCAGCATATGGCCGCCGCCCTCGATCAGGGCGATATCTGCCTGGGGGAGACGATCGGCCATGTATCGCGCGTACTTTTCCGGGGTCAAGACATCCATGCTCCCGGCGATAATCAGGGTAGGAAGCGTTATCTCTGGCAGGCGATCTCGGACATCAAAAAGATTGCAGGCCGCCCAGTCGCCATACATGGTCTCCTGAGGCACACTCAGAAATTGTTTGATAAACTGACGTTTCTGTTCAGGGGTGGCTTTCTGCCCATAAGCCCAATCGACCAGCATCCGTCCGACCTGCTCCATATCTGTGCGGATGCCCTCAAGGATATCGGGGTGCACGCGGAGCCGGGCCCCGGTGGCAACCAGAATCAAGCCCTTGAGCATTTCGGGATACATGAGGGCGAAGGTCTGAGCGATGGCCCCACCCATGGAATGCCCCGCCAGGACAAAGGGTGGCAGATCCAAGGCCTGGGCCCAATCGCGTACGATGTTTACGTACGCTTCAATCCGATCCCGTCCTGGACCTTCAGACTTGCCGTGGCCTGGCAAATCTAGGGCATACACATCGTGACGAGGAAGTCTTCGCAAGGCTGGAGGCCAATGATAGAGATTGCCGCCGGCGCCATGAACCAACACGAGCGGCAATGGCGGCGTCACAGGGTCCTCAAGGTGCTGCGAAAAATGCAAACGGTGATCTTGAACGTTGATAAAGGGCATAAGGGACTTCCATGAGCGTTTTGTAATGAGCTAACTCTTGATGGGGCCATAGGGGGACGCGAAAACGTCGCACCATATCACCCCTTCACCACAGCGATAGGACGAAGGCGGGCGACCTTCCGCGCAATGCCTGCGTTGTGGACGATATCAACCACACGGCTTACATCTTTATAAGCGATAGGGGCTTCTTCCGCCAAACCACGCATGCTGCCCGCGCGCACCACGATCCCTTGCTCTTCCAGCTCCATTCGCAATGTGTTGCCATGGACCTGACGTTTGGCGGCTTTTCGGCTGAGCTGACGTCCTGCGCCATGACAGGTAGAGCCAAAAGTTTGCCTCATGGCGCCTTCTGTGCCAACCAACACATAAGAAGCCGTGCCCATGCTGCCAGGAACCAGGACCGGTTGCCCTACATCTATGTAATCGGGAGGCAATACGGGATTTCCAGGCCCGAACGCGCGTGTGGCTCCCTTGCGGTGAACGCATACCGTCATTGGCTGACCATCGACCTCGTGCGTTTCAATTTTGGCCATGTTATGGGCGATGTCATACACCACGCGCAAGTCCCACCTTTTGACTTTACCAGCAAGCGCCTTCATGAAGGCCTCCCGGGCCTGGTGCGTAAGAAGTTGACGATTCGCCCAGGCGAAATTTGCTGCTGCCGCCATTGCTGCCAGATAATCCTGCCCTTCTGGAGACTGAATAGGAGCGCAAACCAGTTGTCGATCGGGCAGTGAGATGCCATATCGTTTGATCGACGCCTGAAAACGACGGACATAATCGGTGCACACCTGATGACCCAATCCACGCGAGCCGCAATGAATCTGAACAACGACCTGCCCAGGAAACAAACCAAATGCGTACGCGGCGTCCTCATCGAAAATTTCATCAACAACATCGATCTCGGCGAAGTGGTTGCCCGCGCCCAACGTGCCGATCTGCCCACGCCCTCGCTCCTTGGCTCGCTCGCTGACCTTATCCGCACGCGCGGTTGCAAGCGCGCCCCCCTCTTCCGTATGTATTAGATCATCATGCGTTGCGTAGCCGCGTCGCAACGCCCAACGCGCGCCTTGTTCCAAAACCTCATCCAGTTCCTTCTTTTTCAAATGCAAAAATCCGCCAACACCAACACCACTGGGAACTTGCTGATACAGCCAGGTCGCCAGATCCTCTAAATAAGGGCGCACCACCCCTTCTTCCAGCTCCGAAGCCAACAGACGCACGCCACAATTGATATCATAACCCACCCCCCCTGGAGACACCACACCGTCCTCTACACGCGTCGCCACCACACCCCCAATAGGAAAACCATACCCCTGATGAATATCGGGCATCGAAAGGGCATATTTCACAACGCCCGGAAGCGTGGCGGTGTTCACCAATTGGACCAGGGACTGATCCTTGAGAGACGCCTCCAGAATCGCTTCGTCGGCATAAATACGTGCCGGCACCCGCATGTCAGAACGGAAATTTTTTTGGATTTCATAAAGATAGGGACCAAGCTTGCGAATATCCTTCCGAACGATGGTCGTCTTGGCCATGGCGTCCTCCTGTACGAATGGATGATCATCAACACGCAACACATTCATTATATCATGAAACCCCATCACGAAAACGCGCCTCTCCCCCCAGCAAAAGAAAAACCCGACCAAAAGGCCGGGTTCGAAAGGAGGAGGGAGTGTGTGGGAAACAAAGGTGTGGGAGGGAAAGCCTAATGACTGCACGAGCCGCTTTGAACCGCTCGGCCATCATGCGTTTCTTCGGTCTTGAAAGAGCTGCCGCAACCGCAAGTGCTCACAACGTTGGGGTTTTCGATGTGAAATCCACCGCCCATGAGATCATCAACATAATCGATGCGGGCCCCGTTCAGGTAAAACAGACTGACAGGGTCTACAAAAATTTTCAAACCAAACTGCTCATACACTTCATCATCTTCACCGCAACAATCGTCAAAGGTCATGCCATACTGCATGCCGCCACAACCACCGCCCTGGACAAAAACACGCAATCCATGCGTCTCCAGCATATTTTTTTCCGTTAGAATCTGCTTCAAGCGATGAGCAGCGGACTGGGTCAGAAAAACGCCCGTTGTCGGGACGGTTTCGAGAGCCATAAGAATCGCGTCTCCAGTGAGAGGGTGTCAAATAAAAATATAATTTTTCACAGTGTAAATAGTGAATAAGTTTGTCAAGATGTCTATAAGTTTAACGCATTTTTCCCCGGTTGAAAGTAATGGTCCTTCCTGATCGGTGACGATCTTCAAGAATTATGCGTTTTTCGTCACTCGAATTCCGTCATCCATGAACGCGACGACGTGGCAACAGAAGATACAGCCCTCGATGCCAGCGCCGCGGTTACAGCCCTATGGCTCATCAACGAGCCACGCATCCCAGCATCGGGGCGTGTGCATCGCCGGGAGCATCTTGCTTCCAAAAGCTACGGCACGAATCAAAGGGCCAGTCCGCTGCCTCCAAGTTGCTATGTCTTGTTCCTCAGCACCTTCTCGGCAAAGATTACTCGTTCATAAGCTTTTTGAACATCGCCCAAGGTAATCCGCCGGCGTCCCTCATCTAACATGATGTTGACCGCTTCACGGGCGATCTGCTGAATGCGATGTGGCCTGCCATGCGTACGTTCCCACACAAAATCTACGGCCCCCTCATCCCATTCATAGAAACCGAGCACCGGCTTCCGCATTAAGAGCTCTGATTCATAACGATTTAGAGGGGGCACGACCATTTCAACAAACATATTATACCAGGGCGATTCCATGCGATCCCAGGCTTTGCTGATATGCACGCCGGAGATTACGGCTCCTACATTGCGAGCAAAAGTATCTTGAAGAATGCGGCGGAATTGTTGCTGGGTCAGACTGCTATATGCGCTCAGGGTGTCAGCCTCATCGAGCAGGAAGAGAATTCGCGGCGACGCGTCCAGTGTTTTCTTCAAATGACCGATAATCTGACGCAGATCTCGACGCATGTGCCTATCGGTATAGGGTGCCTGGTCAGACAGCAAATAGTATTGCAACTTTTGTTGAGCAGGGAAATTAGCCAGATCCTCGTGGAGCGCTTCGAGCAAGCCTTCCATCAATTGGTGGAAGAATTGTTCTTCAGGAGTGCCCTCTAGATCGACAAACACAGGGAAGAAACGGAATTTCTTATCCTGAAGATGTGTAAGATCTTCTAGGAGTCGATACAGAAGTGAGGTCTTCCCGATACGACGCTCCCCATACAGCATCATGCTGTTATGTGCAAGGCTGGCCTCTAGATCGCGCAACAATTTTTCCCGCCCAAAGAACATATCGCTTGTACGTATGGGGCTGCCAGCAATGTATGGATTAAAATGACGTTCGACAGCTTGCTGACGCATATGCCATCGCAAGGCGGTCGTCCATGAGGCATAGCCTACCAAAGCCATAAATAGGGCCAAAAAGAGCACGCCTACCAGGGCAAAACCAGGATGGATATGTCCGAATCCAGGGATGGTGACGTAGGCCTGAGATGAGCGAACGCGTAATGTGGCAGTGATGGGAGCCGAGTAATTCAAACTTGGATCGCGAACCAGAACTTGTAATACATAATCTCCAGGTTTTTGGGGCGGCAATGTGATGACGGATTGTCTACCTTCATGCCAACGTGCGTCGTCACCTCCCTGGATTTTGGCAAGATATTGTAAGTCGCCCGGACTGCTGTGAATATCACCACCCTGCATAAACACTTTCAGAGGAACGTCTGCCTCCACCAAAATTTCACCCGCTTCCGGAGTACGACCATTCACCGTCAGGAGGTGAATATTGGGCGGTGCACTGTCGGGAATGAATCTGATCACCCCTCTGTCGCCGCCGAAATAAATCCCACTTTTACCAGCCGCCAACGCATAGACCGGCCCGATTCTCTCAAGCCCAGCTTCTCGAAAATATTGCCAGGAGATGCCATCATACACATCCACACCCTGATTTCTGGCCATCCACACACGACCAGGCGTCGCCAACAACGTTCGAATCTGCTCCCCCTCATTTCCCGATTCCATGTCGATCTGCGCCCATTGGCCATCTTGCCAGCGCATCAGCTTATGCTTCGAGGTAGCCACCCACATCGTTCCAGGCTCCCCAGCAGCAATCGCCAGCACTTCCTCCCCATCCATGCCCGTCACGGGCGATTGCCAAGCCTGCCCATCGAATATCGCCAGGCCTGTGCGTGTGCCTACCCATAGCGCACCGGCGTCATCCACCGAGAGAGCTGTTATCGCGTTGGAGGGAAGCCCGTCTTCACGAGTCACTGATCGCATTTGCACGCCATCCCAACGGCTGAGCCCAGAAGATCGCGTTCCAAACCACATTATCCCATCTGGGGTTTGCGTGATGGCAGTGATGGCATTCCCGGCCAGGCCATTCTCTATGCGCCAATATTGAAGGGTTAGACCATCCCACGCCAACACGCCATCCTGACGTAATCCCAGCCATAACGTCCCCTCCTGATCGATAAAGAGCGTTTCGATCCCCTCTATGGGAGGGAACGCGACACTTTCATCGAACGCGACCTGACGCCAGTCCGCCCCATTCCATTGCAACAGTCCCATCTCCTGGCTGGCAGCCCACAACGCACCTCCTTCGGGATCGTAGGCAAGGGCTGTGATGGGGCCAATGGGAGACGCAACACCCTCCCAATGCGACCAGGTGATATCATCATATTGTGTCACGCCTGAAGGGGAGCCAAACCAAAACATGCCATCCCAATCTTGGAAGATAGCCGTCACCATCCCGGTTTCAAGTCCCTCATTCGCTGTCGCTTCCCGCCATCCATCATGGGTCAATCGCCACACGCCTTGCTCCCTGGTTCCGGCCCATAGCGCGCCATCCATGCTCTGGAACAAACTCAACACAGAGATGCCTTCAGGAAACGCTCTCTGCCCCTGGGGCCATGCAACCATGCCTTTCGCGGAAATATGGGCGATCCCGCGTCCGCTCGTGGCCACCCAGACTCCATCGGTACGATCAGGAACCAAAGCCGTGATAGCATATCCTTCATTTTCATCGCCCAGGGTCAGTTGCTGCCATTGTCCTTGATGAAAAAACGCCACCTCAGCGCCATCCGTCAACCACAGATTGGCGTTTGCATCCAGGACGAGAAATTTGACCGTGGCCAAAGGCAGCCCAATCAGCCGTCGCCAGCCGCTCTCCGGCGACCATGCGAAAACGCCCTCCGAACTGGCGGCCCAGACCTCGCCATTGGGCAGAGATAACAGGTCTGTGATAGGGGTGCCGGCAAGTTGCGTTCCTTCACCCTGCAAGGACCAATGTCCCTCCTGGAAGGTTGCCAGACCGCGAGACGTTCCTACCCACAGATTCCCAGCCCGATCAACGACCAGGCTCCATGCAGCAATGGAAGGCAACCCCTCATTTACCTCGCGCCAGACGCCGTCGAAACGATACACGCCGGCATCAGTTGCAAACCACAGCGCCGCATCGGGCGTTTGGATGATGTCGAACACCCAGCTGGCGGCGATTCCATCACGATGGTCAAAGGTGCGCCACACGCCGGTCGAAGGTTGAGCGTATGTAGCCCCTGACATGATGAAGAAAATCAGCAAAGCAGCCAGCAAGGCAACGGGGGAAAATTTTTTCATTGCCAAAGCAAATGGAGAGATAACCAGTGAACCAATGTTGCGTTGATGAACACACTCCAATCGTCAGCCTTATTTTACACGAAGTTGGTGAGAAAACATAAAGGACCGATTGAGGGCGTTTTAGCGTGGATATAAGCCCTGCTCTGACGCGTGGATCGGATTTCTCCCAAGCCACGGATGCTTTGCGCTGATGATCGCGCTTTGGAAGGACTTTCACAGCCGGCGCTACTGCCGCGAAACCCGCGATGTACGACATTCAATCTCAAAATGCGAATCATCACCATCTCCAAATGCCTGCTTGGATTGATTGACTACGCCATGAAACACAAACAAAATACTAAGGAATCACATAGACTTTTCCAATATTTCGATCCTATGCTAAGGTAGCCATATTGGCGCGCGACCCTCATTCCAGGAGTGAACCATGACTCAAAAACCTACCCATACCCCTCCCCAGAAGGATCAGCCCCAACAGGATAAACAACCTCCCAAAGACCCGTTGGCGTCGGCGTGGATTTGGTGGACGCTGCTTTTGATGTTGTTGATATGGAACACCTTTGTGTTTTGGCCCAAACTGGGAAACGAGCCATTGACCGTGGAGATTCCGTATTCGGTCTTTGTGCAACAGGTCGAAAAAGGCAACGTTGAACGAGTCGAAATTCAGGGCGATCGCATTGAAGGACTCTTGAAAGAACCCATCCCCTGGACCCCAGAGACCTCTCTGAATTGGTTTGCGCAACAGAACGAAACTCCAGCCGCTGAGAACACCCCAGCCCCCACCAACAAAAAGAAAGAAGCCACGATCCAGGTGCAGGCATTCAAAACCACCTATCCTGCCGTGGTGGGAGATGCCGGCCTGATGTCCTTGCTCAAGGTCCACCAAGTCGAAGTCGATGTCAAACCACCCTCGAATCCAGTGTGGTTGAGCTTGCTTGTGCAATGGCTTCCCTTGCTCCTGTTTTTCGTGTTGTTGGCATGGATGGCCAATCGCGGCATGATGGGGCAGGCCGGGAACATGTTCAGCTTTGGCCGGGCGCGAGCTCGAAAGTATGAAGGCGAAGCCACCGGGGTCACATTTGATGATGTCGCAGGCGCCCAGGAAGCCAAGCAGGAACTGATGGAGGTTGTCGATTTTCTTCGCAATCCCCAGAAATACCACGCAATCGGCGCTCGTATTCCCCGCGGCGTGCTTTTGGTGGGCCCGCCTGGCACCGGCAAAACCCTGATGGCCAAAGCTGTGGCGGGAGAAGCAGGCGTTCCCTTCTTCTCAATCTCCGCATCGGAATTTGTGGAAATGTTCGTGGGTGTTGGCGCCAGTCGGGTGCGCGACCTTTTCGCTCAGGCCAAGGCCGCCGCGCCGTCTATCATCTTCATTGATGAACTCGACGCGGTGGGGCGTCGCCGCGGTGCAGGCCTTGGAGCCGTCAATGACGAACGAGAACAAACCCTCAATCAGTTATTGGTGGAGATGGATGGCTTCGATGCCAGTGAAGAAGTCATCGTCCTGGCGGCAACGAACCGCCCCGATGTGCTTGATCCGGCGTTGCTTCGGCCAGGCAGGTTTGATCGGCAGGTGACGGTTGGTTTGCCCGACTATCAAGGGCGCCTGGGGATTCTCAAAATCCACACCAGGCACCTGAAACTGGCCGAAGATGTGGACCTTGAGATCACCGCCGCCGCTACGCCAGGCTTTAGCGGTGCAGACCTTGCAAACC
>WFTO01000137.1 GCA_015485435.1 Anaerolineae bacterium
ATTTTTCGATGGCAAAGATATGGGCCCTCGTCTCCGCAGCTCCCCTGGAGAAGTTTCTTCTCTCTCTCTATCGCACGTTTTGGGGCTGGTTTGGATGGCTGCGCGTGCCCTTGCCCGACCTGTTGTATGGCATCGGCGCCCTGATAACGACGGCCCTGTTGGGCCTACTGGTTGTAGGTTACGCCTCTATCTTCGATTCGCGGCTGGCAAGGTGGCAACGAGCTGGACTTTTGCTCCTTTTTCTGATGTTGGGAATGCAGTTCGGTTTGACCTTAGGCAAAGATATCGTGTATGGTGATTGGAAAGGAGGTTCGGTTCCGCAAATGCGCTATCTTTATCCTGTCCTTCCGGCTATGCTTTTGCCGACATTTTTGGGATGGCAGCGCATCTCGTCATCTCGCAGGTGGAGCTGGGCATTGCCTGTCATCGTATTGACGCTCCTGGCCTTCAATATCTATGTATTGGTCTGCTTGCTCTACCCCTTCTTTTGGCTATAGCTCGGAGATGGTCCCTTCTCCCCTGTGATCCGGGTAAAATCTTTTGACCGGAGGAATTTCGTGATGAAAAAACGCTTTGTTTGGTTGATGTTTTTCATGCTGATGGTTGGTTTGATAGGCGCGTGGCCGTTGTACGCCATGGGCGGCAACACGGATCAAGCGCTTATTGATCCCGCTACGCCACCGCCGGAAATGCCTCAAAATCCCTATGGCGTATGGCTGGCTCCCAGTCAGGAGGGGGGGGCGACGTTGCGTGAAGCCAACGCCCTTTGGACCAATCTGTTTTTAAATTGGAATCACGTGGAACGTACGCAAGGTCAATATGATTGGTCCTCTTGGGACACAGTTCTGGGCAATGCTGCTCAGGCTGGATATCAAGTGGTGGTGACCATCAACGGCAACCCCTCCTGGGCTGCTGATACGATTTGTGGCCCTATCAAAGAGGACAGATTAGACGATTTCGCGACCTTTATTCGCAAGGCGGTGGAACGTTATAGTTACCCTCCATACAACGTGCTTTACTGGTCTTTTTACAACGAGCCCGACAACAGCGATGCTGTGAATTATGGTGGCATTTTGGGAGGATGTTGGGGATATGCTTACAACCCGAATGCAGCGGCCGGAGCAGGCGGCGCGGCATATGCCAACATGCTCAAATATGTTTATCCGGCGGTCAAGGCCGCCAACCCCGACGCCTATGTCGTCATCGGCGGGCTGGCCTATGACTACTTCACCACCGATCCTGGTGGTGGCATCTTTGATCCCTATTTCCTGGATGATGTGTTGAAGGCCGGGGGCGCGGATTATTTCGACGTGCTCAATTTCCATTACTATCCCTGGTCCGGTTACATCCATTGGGAGCCAGATGGAGCTGATCGATATAGTCGACACCTGGCTTATAAGGCGCGCTGGATCGTGTCTGAGGTGTATAACGCCACAGGCCAAACAAAGCCCATTATGGTCACCGAAGTAGGTGAGACCTCCCATAATAAAGATGGTGTGCCCGATTATCATCGTCAGATCCAGGCGCTTTTCCAAAATTTCATGCAAGCCAGAATGGTGAATGTGTATCCCATCATCTGGTTTACAGGCATCGATCTCGAGTTTTCTATCAACTATGACGGCCGACGGTATGGGCTTCTCCATCTAGATGGAACGCCCAAACCCAGTTATTACGCATACCTGGCCCTTACCAGAGAACTCAAGGACGCCACTTTTGTCCGCCCGCGCAGTGATCTCCCTATGCGGTTTGAGGGGTATGAGTTCAATGATCGTGGCCGAACCAAAACCGTGTTGTGGATGTATCCCGGCGATCCTCAATTTCCGCCACCGCAGCCTGTGGCCTTGCCTGTTTCGAAAAAAGGGGGCAGCATGCGCGTGGTGCGGGTGCGAGCCCATCCTGCGGATGACAACGATATCGACATTATTTCCGAAACCACGGTGACCGATGGCGGGCCTGGCGATCATGATGGCTGGGTGAATGGGAAGATCGAGGTCATGATCGATGAAGATTATCAGTTCTTCGAGGATCTGAGTCAGCCCACCTATACGCCCACGCCCACCCCTACATACACCCC
>WFTO01000138.1 GCA_015485435.1 Anaerolineae bacterium
GACCAAGGGATTCACAACACCCCTGACAAGCGCAAGGGCGATCCCGGCCAGAACAACCATCACAAGCACCGAAAACAGCAGGGTCATCATACGACTCTGGGCCATGGCATCGGCTACGGACGCATGGGCAGCGGCGCTGGCCTGATCCACCTCGGCCAGCAACGGATCCAGTTCCGCGGCAAGCTGCTCGGCCGCCTCGTCAAACCTGGACATGAAGGCGTTACCACCTATGGGGCCTTGATCGATATACGTGCGGGCCATCTGCTGACCTGTGGCGTAGTAATTTTCAAAGGCCTGTTGCAAGCGTGCATAGGCCTCGCGCTTTTCCGGCGCCAGGCGCATCAAGGTCTCGATGCTCTGCTGGAATGCTTCGGCATACCCCTTGGCCTTTTCAAAGCCATCATCCAAACCATCCAACCCCCGCGTGGCGCTGATATCGGTCAGCCACTGCTGAACCTGCGCCACATCAAGTTTCAGCTTTTGGGTCTCCTTGGCAATCGGATAGTTCTTCGACACCAAAACGGAAACTTGCTCATCAATGCCATTGAGCTGACGCAGGGCAGACAGACTCTGCAGCGCCGCCAGCACAAACAGGGTGACGACGGATAACCAGACAATTGTCCGAATAGAGAGTTTTTTGCGCATGAGGGGTCCCCGGGTTCGATCCTTGAATTTGGCGTATCGAGAATATCGACCGCCCCGGGAAGTTTATGAAGGGACTATTCGGAACGTTTTCTGAACCAGTAGTGAAACTTTTCCTCCCGCTCGCGACTCTCAATCAGCTCATGTCCCGTCTGTTTGGAGAATGCGGCGAAATCGTGCACCGTGCCCCGGTCCGTGGCAATCACATGGAGCACCTCTCCGGCAGCCATATGCCTGAGCGACTGTTTGAGCTTGAGCACCGGCAAGGGACAACTCAACCCGCTGGTATCCAGTTCATGGTCGGCTTTATCCATCTTCATCCTGCTATTTATTTGGAACAGGCCAATATTTTAGCGCGCCATCCCCTTGCCGGATGACAATAAGGTATTCTTTAGCCACTATCGAATGTAATCACCAAAACCGCTTTGAGATTTTTCCGAATATTTTTGCTGCTGACGTTGACGCTCCCCCCGCTACAAACAAGGGCGGACCCCATCAACCTTCCCGACATGGGTGACCCCTCGGCGACCGTACTGAGCCCGCGGGAGGAGCGCCTGCTGGGGCAAGCCTTCATGCGCAACATTCGCCGCTCCCTGCCCCTGATCGAGGATGTGGAGGTCCATACCTACATCAACGCCCTGGGTTACCGGCTGCTGGCCAACACCGACACCGACCGCACCGGGTTCTCATTTTTCGTCGTCGATGCCCCCTCCATCAACGCCTTTGCCGGCCCGGGGGGGTACATTGGCGTCCATTCGGGCCTGATCCTGGAGGCGAAAAATGAGGGGGAGCTGGCCGCCGTGGTCGCTCACGAAATCGCCCACGTTACGCAGCACCATCTATCGCGCTCTTTCCAAAAAGCGGCAAAATCGAATCTGCAAACCACCGCCGCCATTCTGGCTGCCATTATCTTGAGCTCCATCGACCCCAACGCCGCCTCGGCCGCCATCGTCGCCGCCACCGCTGGCAACATTCAGCAACAGCTCAACTTTACCCGCGCCCACGAGAAAGAGGCCGACTGGCTCGGCATCGATATTCTTGCCAAGGGCGGATACGATCCCCACCACATGGCGGCCTTCTTCAAACGTCTGGAAGAGGCAACGCGATTTTCCGACAGCAGCGCGATTCCGGAACTTCTGCGGACTCACCCCGTCACCGCCAATCGTATCAGCGATGCCCAGAACAGGGCATTGAGATACCCGCCCATCAGCGACCACCCCTTACCCAATTTCGACTACGTCCAGGCCAAGCTCCGGGCCCAGGCGAAACACATGCAACCCGACTATGTCGCCCAAATGCGGCAGAAGGCCACACGGGCCAACGCTGATAACAAGCTGAGCCGCTACGAATACGCCCTGTTACTGCTCTACGACAACCAACTGAACGAAGCCCTCGCCATCAGCAGCAACTTGCTGGAGCAGGAACCGGAAAAGATCAACAATATCGCCTTGCAAGCCGAAATCGATTACACCCTGGGCCGGTATGCAGATGCGGAGACCCTGCTAACGAAGGCTTTGGGACTCTACCCGAAACATCCGTGGCTAACGATGCTCTACGCCAGGACACTCATCGCCGATCAAAAACCACAACAAGCAAACCAACAGCTCAGAACACTGATCACGGAACAAGCCCGTTTCGCCCTCCCTTCCTACTATCACCTGCTGGCCAAGGCCCAACAACAAGCTGGCGCCACCATCGACAGCGCCCTCTCCCTGGCCGAATATTACTACCAAACCGGCCAGACCCACTCAGCCATCAGCCAACTGGAAAAAGCTCTCGACACATCCGACGCAATCGACAGCTACGACCGCCAACGAGTCGAAGCAAAGCTGGAATTTTTGAAACGGCAAGCACTGCAGGAGAAGGAGATAGAGAAGCACTAAGACCCGCTAATGTTTCATGCTCATCGCTCCCGAGACTAAAATATTATTAACCGGAGCGACGCAAATTTACACCCGGAAATAGTGCCAGAGATCTCCCAACAAAAGTTTTGCTGAAAAGAAGCCCGGGGATGACAAGGATTACGAGGTCGCCCACATCTCCTTCGTCTACGTCATCGACCCGCTGGGCAAGGTGCGTGACCTGCTGGCCCACGAGACACCGCCCGCCGATGTAGTCAAGAGCATACGGGCAACGTTGAAGGTGACGGGTTGAGTCAATCCCCTCTAACCCCCTTTTTCAAAGGAGGGAACCGGTTGTTTATATCTGGATATACCGCACACACACCAACAAAAAACATACCTCTACGTTTTTTGTTACCATGAAACGCATAGTTATTTCACCAAGGTAGGTAAAAAATGAAGGACCGCATCTGCACCTCCTGTTTTCACGTTGGCAAACCCACAAAACAAGGCCCAGGCAGTTTTTTCGTCGACGCACTCATATGGCTCAGTTTTATCAGCTTCTCGGTACTCTCTTCTATCTTTATCCTAATGATCATCCCCATCGCCTGGACGGCGTATCACATCTATCTCTATGACAAAACCACTTGCCCAGAATGCGGCCGTCTCAACATGGTCAGCCTGACCAGCCGCAAGGGCCGCGAAGCACTGCAAGGCCCCAAGTGGGTGGTCTCCTACAAGGCATCGGAAGAAGATCTAATAGAAGATGAACAAGCATCCGCCAACGGACAACGTCGCACAGAAGACAGACGCCGCCGCGATGATCAAGATTCCATGGATGATGGCCCCAAAACAGCCTGACTAATCTCAAACGGATTCGTACA
>WFTO01000139.1 GCA_015485435.1 Anaerolineae bacterium
GGATATACCTCATCGGATAACAATAGTCGGATGAACCCTTCGATTTCATCCCGAACGAAGGTAAACGATCGGGTTTGGACACCATCTCCATAGATCGTCAAGGGCTCTCCCCTGAGGGCCTGGCTGATGAAATTTGGAATGACCCGGCCATCGTTCAAACGCATGCGGGGGCCATAAGTGTTAAAAATGCGTACGATGCGGGTTTCCAGTCCATGGACGCGGTGATAGGCCATGGTAATGGACTCTGCGAATCGTTTTGATTCGTCATAAACACCGCGGACGCCTATGGGATTCACATTGCCCCAGTAGGTTTCTGGCTGGGGATGGACCAATGGATCGCCGTAGACTTCAGAGGTGGAGGCCAGGAAGAACCGAGCTCCTTTATTCAGAGCGAGACCCAACGCGTTATGGGTTCCCAAAGAGTTGACTTTAAGGATTTGAATGGGGATTCGATCGAAGTCAATGGGGCTTGCCGGTGAGGCGAAGTGCATCACCACATCCAGAGGACCGGGCACGTGGATGTAGTTAGTGACGTCATGTTTGATGAATTGAAAGCGTTCATTGCCAAAGTGATGCGCAATGTTGGCCAGATTCCCCGTAATGAGGTTATCCAGAACGATGACTTCATGGCCTTCAGCAAGAAACCGATCGGTTAAATGGGAACCAAGAAATCCGGCGCCACCAGTGATGAGGATTCGCATAGGGATTAGCCAGCCAGTTCGTTTAGGAGTTTGCTTGCTTCGGTCATCGCTTCGATGTCATGATCCGCTTCCAGGGCTTTGATGAGCGCTTCTGCTTTTGTGCGAATCAGCAAATCGCCGTTGTTTTTAAAGATATGAACAGCTATCTCAAAAATGCGAGTGCTTGCGTTGGGATCCAGGAGTTTGCGCAAGACGATAGGCGCTGCTTTTTCGCCCAATTTAGCCAACTCATCGGCTGCGGCCCAGCGCACCCCGTAATCATCATCCTCCAGAGTGGCCACCAAAAACTGAATGGCCTCTTCTGTGCCTATTTCGCCCAGATAGCGCACTGCGTCCACGCGTTTCAAAGAATCTTCATTCGGGTCGTTCAATACAGAAATGGCTTGTTCAAGGGATTCGAACATCGTTACGTACACTCCAATGTTTGCATGAGGGGAAGAGAGGTCGTTCACTCCTTTCAGTTTAGCATACAAGGGGAAGCCCTCGAAAATGATCTATAGCTTTTCTGGCGACCATTACACATGAAGATCGATGGAACGCCGAGTTTGGCAGGAAGATTTAACACTAATTTTACACTTTCCTAACTCCCAAACAATAAACAATTGGTTAAATTTTATCACAATAGAAGTGTTCGACCCATGCTTCTACGATGCCGACGTTGATGTTTTGAAGGTTGAAGTTTCAGCAGGGAATCCTGTGTGCTTTGCCTTCGTTTCTTCGTAAATGGAAGTAGGATGGGTGAGCAGTAACATGCATTGTCTTAATATCGTGCCGACACATCACAAAGGGAGGAACCATGTATTCATTATTTCATGAAAAGCAACATGCCAGCATGGCAAGTACGATTGTCATCAGCATCGTCATGCTGGTTGCAGTCATTGGGGTGCTTCCCAATGACGTCCCCAAAAGCCATGCTGCAGGGCCGGCCAGCGCCTCCGATCTATCGATCTTTTGGGCAAGTCAGGATGCGGCCGTACATGAATCAAATCCCAACGCCAATTACGCGACATCGGATTTGGCCATCGGAGATTCTGTTGGCTACGAAAGTTATTCCTTTGTACAATTTGATATCAGTGCTCTGCCCCCCAACAAGCAGATTGACAGGGCGATTCTGGTGCTCAACGTCCAGTCGGGCAGCGCCTCCACTTTTGATAGTCTGAAGGCCTATCGGGTCACATCGGCCTGGAATGAGAGCTCCATAACATGGAATACGCAACCTTCAGGGGAGGTGTTCATCAGTGTCGTCAGCGAATCGCTTTCCAGTGGTGATACTGTGACCTGGGACGTAACGGATGCGGTGCGCGCCTGGTATGAAGGTTCTGCGTCGAACTACGGTTTGGTGTTGAAGGGTTCCTCGTTGCTACTCAACCTTAACTTGACCCTGGCGTCCAGCGAGACCGGAGGTCTTACTCAGGGCCCGAGGTTGCGTATCTTCTACAGCGATCCCGCCACATCCACTCCTACGCCCACCGATACACCGGCGTCCACACCCACATCCACCGCTACGCCTACAACGACCTCCACGCCATTACCTGGAGCCACAAACACGCCCACTCCGACCTGGACCCCAACCCTTGCCCCTACATCTACATCCGCCGTCACCGCCACACCCACTCCAACCGCAACGCCAACGCCCATCTCCACCGTTCACCCCCTCCCCGACCTGGGCGATGCACCCGATAGCAGCAATAGTAGTGGCGTAACAATGACCGCATACGGTGGCGTTCCCGCCCAATTTCCTACCGTTTTCGATGCTGGTTCGCCACCCTATGGTCCGCTTCATCGTAACAGCACCGTCGTCTTCCTCCTCGGTTACAACCTCACCTCCGAATTGGAGGCGGACCGCGGCCCTGACGCAGATGGCGTCTCAAACATCTCTCCACTTTACAATCGTGCTGATCAGGACGAAGGAGATGACGGCCTGCTCTTACCCGTCTTCTTTGGCCATTGTCGACCCGTCACCCTGACTTACCACATTAGTGTGTTGGCTCCATTGCCCGGCCCAGTGTATCTGAACGTTTGGGCTGATTGGAATCGGAACGGTTCGTGGGGAGATACGCCCTCCTGCAATGGTCAACCTGCACCAGAATGGGCGGTGATGAATCAGGTATTGACGCTAACAGGCCCCGGCGTTTACACCATGCGCACACCTGTATTCCTTCCATACAACAACGCGCCCGATCAACCCTTATGGCTGCGGATAAGCATCAGCGAACAACGGGCCGTACGCGCAGATGGTAGCGGACCACCCGCCGGTTGGCAATGGGGAGAAACCGAAGATTATCTCATCCCAGGTTATAGTCAAACGTTTGTCCCCTCTATGCTTCGCAGATACAGATAGTTGGGTAAAATGCCGCCAGCCTATTCAGATCATAGCAACCATATCCCTTCCTCACCTGACGATCATCGATTTGACGCCGTGTTGACCACGTGCAGGAGCCATTTTGCGATGCGTACTTCTTCCCTTATTGTGTTGTTTCTCCTATTAGGGGTTGCCCTTCTGGCAGCTTGTCTGGGTATGAGCGGGCCGGCAAGCGCCCGTATTCCTGCATCAACCTTCACGCCAGGAACGCCAAGAGCGAATATCCATCGCTCTGAAACCTCGATTGATGTAGAGCTTCCCTCCGATAGCACGGGCGTGGCGGATGGAACCCTGGCTTTGCGCATCCTCGCCCCCGCATCCCCCGACCGAGCCCGCTATTCCGACGGCGCACCTGTGCTCATCTTCGTCCAGGGCGGTGATACCCCAGGCACCCTGCGGCCCGTCCTCGCTGCGGCGGAAGACACCATTCGCATCGTCTTCATGTTCCCCGGTGGCGTAGACCAGGTGAGCGGTCGCCGCAGCGACGGCGCCTATGACCACCGCGGCCCTCAGAGCATAGCCGCGCTGCGCGATGTCGTCCGTTTCGCCGCCGGGGAGCTGACCGACGCCGAGGGTCGCACCATCGACGAACTCGTGTCCACGCCCGTGCTGCACGACAATATCGGCCTCCTGGGCGCGTCCAATGGCGGCAACATCGTCGTCGCCATGGCTGCGCAATACGGAGAGGACCTGAGCGGCGCCCTGCGCTACATCATCCAGTGGGAATCTCCTGTGTCCAGCCAGATGGCCACCGTGGACCTAGGCGGCGTCCGTCTGGATTGTCCGGAACGTAGGCTGGAACGGCTGGCGGTTGTGAATCCGCGCTATCGCGCTTATGGCTCCTTCAACGTGGATGTAGACTACGGCCAGATCATGTACGACCCCACCGATCCGCGACATCCCCTCTTCCTGGATGGTAACGGCGATGGCCGCTACACCACCGTGGTGGATGCGCTCACAGGCTGTCTCACGCCCGATCTGAACGGGGATGGCGCCCTGAGTGTCAACGAGGACTGGCCCCTGTCCGCGTACACCGACGGCGAGCGGGCTTACTACTCCCGATCCGCGACCCAGGCCCTGGCCGACGCCGGCCTCTTCACCATCTGGCCCGCGAGCATCGCCACGCCTGCCCAGACTGCCGCCTTCTGGGACCTGCGCGAGGCCGTGCGCTTGTACGACGACGCGCTGGCGGCCATCCCCGACCTGGAGGGCATGGTCCTGGCCTCCTACACGGACCACGTACAGACCGCACCCGACCATCCCCACATCCGCCAGGCCTTCGAAGGCTGGCGGAGCGCGTCCGCGACCTACGTCAAACTCAATCCCGATCCCGCTTACCTCGCCCAGGCCGATCCCACCCTGGCGGAGCGAACGGACCTGCCCGCGTTGCCGCCCAACACCCCGCCCGCGGACTGGAACGCGGCCGAGGATTACACCGTGCCCGAGGACGTGAGCACCGACGCACTGCAGTCCGCCGCCGTGTGGCAGATGGCCGATCGCATCCACGAGCAGGCCGAACCGGCCCCCTCCCCCACCGCGCCTGCGCCCACCGCTACCCCGGATCTCTCTGATTGTCGCGCCGGAAGCCAGGAACAGTCGCCCCTTTACGACCATAACATCTATCTCACCACCACCCAGGATGGCCGTTACTTCACTGCGTCTAGGCGCATCCTGGAACACGCCTCGGTGGCCGATCTGGTCATCGGCCCCGATGGACGTCTCTGGGCTTACTACGTCAACGGCGAACCCGGCCATCACGGCATCTTCGCCGCCCGCCAGAAGGAGGATGGCGCCTGGGAGGTGATGGGCTGTGTGAAACTGGACGGCGCCTTCAATGGCAACGCCGTCGACCCCGACGTCATCCGCCTACCCGATGGTCGCATTCGTCTCGTGTACTTCGAGGGCTTCTTTGTCACGCCTCCGCCCTCCGATCCCGATGCCCCGCATCCCATTTAC
>WFTO01000140.1 GCA_015485435.1 Anaerolineae bacterium
CCTGCGATCTCCACCTTGCCCGTTAATTCTCCCTTATAAAAATGGGGGATGAATCCAGCCAGAGTATAGCAAAGGGTGGATTTCCCGGCGCCATTCGGGCCAATAATTGCCACAAATTCACCTTCATCGATTTGCAGGCTCAGATTGTGTAGCGCAGGGGTTTCAGTAAATGGATATTGGTACGTGATATTTTGTAAATTTACGATAGCCATACGCGACTCGCCAGTACGATGATAACGACCATGACCAAGGTCCACCGCAACATTCTATCCAGCAGGGTGTCGGGGATCTCTTTGAGAAAGGTTTTCTTACGGGAGGATGTGAATCCTCTGGCTTCGATGGCAATGGCTCGCTCTTCAACCTCCACCAACGATCCAAACACCAGTGGGCCTACCAGGGGGAATAGTGCGCCAACGCGTTTGCGAAAGCTCGATTCTGTGTCAAGACCGCGGGATCGTTGGGCGGCAATAATGGTGTTGGCTTTGGCTTGCATTTGGGGGATGATTTGGAGGGTGGCAATGATGACGTAAGCGAACTGTCCTGGCAGGCCGCGACGGGTTAAGTCGCTCATGAGCTCGCTGGGGTGGGTGGTCAGCATGAAGATAGTGAACGCGGAAATCATCACAAAAATGCGGGTGGCATTAGTGAATGCAAAGCGCAGGCTCTCGACGGTGACGGTAAGAAACCAGAACTGGAAGAGCACATGTTCGCCCCCTGGCTGAAAAAGCGCCTGCATAATGAACAGAAATCCAGCCGCTGGCAAAATCAATCTGGAAGCCGTCTTGAAATATTCCCGATGGACGCGTCCCAAAAAGCTTAATGGCACGATCACAACAAGCAACAACCCTTGTGGCGTCCAATACCAGGGCGAAAGAAAGGCCAATAAGATGAGACTTAGGACCAGGGTGAGTTTTGTTAGCGGATTGAGCCGATGTAACGGGCTATCGCGCTCAATGTAGAAAGATAGACGTTCGTGCATGGTGCATTATGGCTCCTCCCGCCTCATGCCTTCCACGAGACGGGAGGATGGAGCAGTGTTACGAGAGAAGGTTGACCAGGACAAAGATGGCGATCAAAATCAGGATTACGGCCACTGCAAAGGCGATGAGCAGTTGGGTTCGGCTGGATCCCTCCTCGATTTCCACATTTTCTGGGAATGGGAAGCGGGAGATAAATCGCCGGGAAAGTCCCTGAATGATGGCGAACGCCAGCAAGGAGGTTGTGATCTTGTCTACTGGCTCGACCAAGAAGTTCGTGCTGAAAACGGCTTCGAAGACCCCTTTTCCGGTCTGGAGCAGGTATGCGGTGATAAATGATGAGCCACTGGCGGTGATTCCGCCATAGAGGTAGACGGCAATAGGCGTGGAAACGATGGCAGCGGTCACGGCGATGAGGAAGCCGGCAATAATGACTTTCCACCAACTTTTGAATAATCCTAGTTTCGCAGTGATGCCCGCGACCAGACCGATGAAGAAAGCGACGGGCCACCAGGGAAAGGCGTTGGGGTCGATGGCCAATCCCCAAATGATGTTTGAGAGCGCTCCGGTAAGCGCGCCTGCCCAGGGGCCGGCCAAGACACCAACCAACACGGTGCCGATGGAATCCAGATAGACCGGCAGCTTGAGTAGCACGACGATTTGCCCAATGACCACATTAATGGCAATGGCCACGGGGATGAGCACCCATGTCATGGTGTTGAAGTTGCTTTTGATGGAGTCAACAATTTTCATGGTTCAACTCTCCTGGAAACATCATGAAGAATGGAAAGCGTACGATCCGGGAGAAATGCATTGGGAATCAAGACATTGGCGCCTCCTTTTTGCGAGTGAAAGTCAATGGAATGCGATTTACCTGGCCGCCAGCGAATCAGTTGGGAATCGTTTGGCTGAGGGCTTCCATGCGTTGCAAAAACAATTCAATGAATGCTCGGGCTTGAACCTTCAAAGCAACCTTCATATTGGGGGGATGGTCCGTCATCCGATAGAAGTCTGCGAAGGTTTTGCCCATGGCGACGCCGCCCGAGATATCGAGGTCCACGAACAACGACTCATATTCGCAGAGTTCGGGCATGAACGTGAGGGCGAGCGCTAAGGGATCGTTGATGATGCAACCCTCAATGCGTTGATATTCGTCATGGAACTCCATGTAGAATCGCGTGGCGTCGGCCAAAAAATCTGGGATAGGTGAATCGATGCGCTGTAAACGGGCCACATCAGAAGCGAGTAAGATGCATTGATACGTGACGTCGAGGGGGACCAATGTGATGGGCATGCCGCTATGATAGACGATATGCGCGGCATGAGGGTCCACATAGGTGTTGAATTCTGCGAGCGGTGTGGTATTGCCTTCATGCCGAATGGCGCCCCCCATGATGAACACCTCTTTGACAGCTTTGATGATGCGCGGCTCTTTGCGGATGGCCAATGCCAGGTTGGTCAGCGGCCCGATAGCGACGATGGTCATTTCCCCAGGCGCGGCCAAGATTCGCTCGATCAGAAAATCCACAGCATGCTGTTGGATGGGCCCGCGTGGGGGTGGGGGGAGCTGAGCATACCCCAAACCTGTGTTGCCATGCGTTTCAGGCGCCAGCAGCGAGGGCTGGACTAATGGGACATCGCATCCCCGCGCCACGGGGATGTGGTCAGCGTGCGCCAACGTCAAGATCGCCAGGGCGTTGGTGACACCCTGGTCCACAGAGCAATTCCCATGGACGACGGTCAGACCTTCAAGGGAAATTTCGGGAGAAGCCAGGGCCAAAAGGATCGCCGCGGCATCATCTATGCCGGGATCGGTATCGATAAGAATACGTCGAGACATGGGGTGTTGCCTTATCTGGCGAGAAGAGCGATGTTATTTGGAAAGAGCCCACGGTTGATTTGTAGGGAAGATAACACAAGGTGGTGTTTTCGTCAACGTGTCTTTTTGAGACCCCAGGGATTCTACTATGCCGAGTTTTAGCCTGTAATCTGCCTGGAAGCCACATCAACGCGCCTCCATTCACTGAGCTCCGTGGGGTTGTCCCTTCGGTTGTTTCTCCTGTTTTATGAGTGAAAGACCGCTTTGATGTTGGCTTTCCATGCGATTCTATGTATAATGTGTCCATATTTGAACGCAAGTCATGCTCGTTTTTTGAGGATGTCTATGTAACATAAATACGCACCAAGAATTGAACAAAACCATATTGATGATCTTCGGGGCAGGGTGAGCGCTGTTTTCAGCGCAATTCCCGACCGGCGGTATGTCTGCGTAGCAGGCGAGCCCGCGAGCGGCCTCGGATCTCTCTTCTTCCCAGGAAAGAGATCAGCATATTGCAACGAGGTGTCAGCAGATCCGGTGAGAGGCCGGAGCCGACGGTATAGTCCGGATGGGAGAAGGTGCGTGCG